>CAVKBP010000007.1:11127-31803 GCA_963654395.1 Ruminococcus sp. CAG:382 | reverse complement strand
CATTCTTGCCTGCTTTTCAAGGCATCTCAGGTTTGTGCGCAAGCACAAATCCTGCATGTGAAAAATCCTTGATTTTTCACATTATTCTTCATTCTTGCCTGCTTTTCAAGGCATCACAAGTTTGTGCGCAAGCACAAATCTTGCATGTGAAAAATCCTTGATTTTTCACATTATTCTCCCTTTAAATTATTCTGTGTCTTAAAAAGACGAAAAATACATGATTATAGTACATTAAGGCATAAAAATTTTCAAGAAAAATATTAGTATTCTACACAAGGTCATGAAAATGTAGTATATTTATAAGAGCTGGCAAAAAGCCGCAGCATGAATAGCTATAAATAATGATTATGATGGAGGTTACTTATGAGCAGATACACTAAGGACGATATATTCAGAATGGTTGAAGAGGAGGATGTGGAATTTATCCGTCTCCAGTTTACAGATATTTTCGGAACACTCAAGAATATCGCAATTACATCAAGCCAGCTTGGAAAGGCACTTGATAACAAATGTATGTTTGACGGTTCTTCTGTTGAAGGCTTTGTAAGAATTGAAGAGTCAGACATGTATCTGTATCCTGATTATGATACATTTGAAATATTCCCATGGCGACCACAGCAGGGTAAGGTTGCAAGGCTTATCTGTGATGTGTACACACCGGACGGAAAGCCATTCGAGGGCGATCCGAGATGGATTCTTAAGAAAACTATTAAAGAAGCTAATGATTTAGGATACCGCTTTGATGTCGGTCCGGAATGTGAATTTTTCTTATTCCACACAGATGACAACGGACTTCCTACAACCTTAAGCCATGAAAGAGCCGGATATTTCGACTTAGGACCTAATGATTTAGGCGAGAACATAAGAAGAGACATGGTTCTTACTCTTGAGGATATGGGGTTTGAGATTGAGGCTTCACATCATGAGGTGGCACCGGCGCAGCATGAGATTGATTTCAAATATGATGAGGCTTTAAAGACAGCAGATAATATACAGACATTTAAAATGACAGTTAAGACAATTGCGAAGAGACATGGACTTTATGCTACATTTATGCCAAAGCCAAAGTTCGGCATGTGCGGTTCAGGAATGCATATCAACATGTCACTTGCAGCGCAGGATGGCAGCAATATATTTGCTGACGAGAGTGGTAAATTTGGCTTATCAGAGGATGCATACCACTTTATTGCAGGTATTATGAAGCATGCCAGAGGAATGGCAGCTATAACTAATCCGTTAGTCAACTCATATAAGAGACTTGTTCCGGGCTACGAGGCACCTGTGTATATCGCATGGTCAGCTAAGAACAGAAGTCCGCTTATAAGAATTCCGGCATCAAGAGGCAACGGAACAAGGGTTGAATTAAGAAATCCGGATCCTACAGCTAATCCATATCTTGCCCTTGCACTCTGCCTTGCAGCAGGTCTTGAAGGAATTAAGAATAAGCTTGAGGTTCAGGAGAGCGTTGACTGCAATATATATGAGATGACACCGGGCGAGAGAAGGGCAGCAGGAATTGAAAATATGCCGGCAGACCTTAAGGAAGCTGTTGACTGTCTTCTTGAGGATGAGTTCTTATGTGGAGTGCTGGGAGAGCACATCACAACTAAATATGTAGAAGCTAAGATGAAGGAATGGGAGAATTACACAACAAGAGTTTCACAGTGGGAAATCGACGAATACCTTTACAAGTATTGATTAGGCATGGCAGAGCGTATATTTAAGTAGAAAAGGAGTTAACAGATGTCCACATTGATTGTAGCATTTCCTAAGCTGGAGGAAGCTAAAGCAGTCAGGAATCTCTTGATTCATAGAGGCTTCGATGTCGCTGTACCATGTACGAGTGGAGCACAGGCAATTAATCAGGCAGATGCTTTATCAGACGGAATTATCATATGCGGTTATAAGCTGTCGGATAATATGGTTTATACTGAATTATATGAGTATAAGCCGAAGAGCTTTGAGATGCTGCTGGTTGCGTCACAGAACAGATGGGAAGATTGTCAGGACAATGGAATTGTATGTGCAGCCATGCCTATAAAGGTCAATGATCTTGTGTCAACTATAGAGATGATGTTGCAGGCACAGATAAGACGCAGGAGAAAGCTGAGGTCACAGCCAAGAAAAAGAAGCCCTGAGGAACAGAAGATAATTGATGATGCAAAGCATCTGCTTATGGAAAGAAATAACATGACAGAGCAGGAAGCGTTCAGATATATCCAGAAATGCAGCATGGACAGCGGCAATACTATGGTAGAGTCAGCATCTATGGTAATCGGAATATATATGGATGTATAGTGAGAAAAATCAAAGATTTTTCACACACAAGATAGGTGCTTGCGCACAAACTTGAGATGTCTGAAAAAGGTAAGAATAGAAAATTATTATGAATATTATGAAAAGGAGACGCAGCATGAAGTTTACTAAAATGCATGGAGCAGGCAATGACTATATTTATGTAGACTGCACACAGACAGTAATTGATAATCCGTCACAGGTGGCAATTGACTTAAGCGACAGACATTTTGGAATAGGTTCAGACGGACTTATTCTTATCAAGAAGTCTGATAAGGCAGATTTCTTTATGGAGATGTATAACGCAGACGGTTCACAGGGACAGATGTGCGGCAATGGAATAAGATGTGTTGGAAAGTTCGTATATGACAACGGACTTACAGACAAGACAACAGTTACGATTGATACACTGGCAGGAGTAAAGATTCTTGAGCTTAAGTTAGGAGCTGACGGAAAGGTTGAGACAGCAAGGGTTAATATGGGCGCACCTATACTTGAGGCAGCACAGATTCCGGTTGATACAGAAGGACTTAAGGAATATAAGGGCGGACAGCTTAAGACAATAGCAGGTCAGGTAATTAATACACCTGTAGTAGATGAGACTATCGTAGTAGACGGCAAAGAGTACAAGGTGACAGCAGTTTCAATGGGCAATCCTCACGCTATTGTTTATCTTGATAAGGATGTTGATATTAAGAAATTTGAGATTGAAAAAATCGGACATTTCTTTGAAAATCATAAAGCATTTCCAGAGAGAATTAACACAGAATTTATTCAGGTTGTTGATAAGAACAATCTTAATATGCGTGTGTGGGAGAGAGGCTCTGGTGAGACACTTGCATGCGGTACAGGTGCATGTGCAAGCCTTGTTGCAACTGTTCTTAACGGAAGGTGTGACACTACAGCAACACTTCATCTTCTCGGCGGCGACTTAAAGATTACATGGGATAAGGAAGAGAATACTGTATATCTTGAGGGTCCGGCTAAGACAGTATTTACCGGGGAGGTAGACATTTAATATGATGACAGATATGACAATGGAGAATTTCCTTACGGTATTATCTTCAAGTGAACCGGTGCCGGGCGGCGGTGGAGCCTGTGGATATGTTGCGGCAGTTGGCATGAGCCTTGGCAATATGGTGCTTGCGCTTACTACAGGAAAGAAGAAGTACGCAGAGTATCAGGAAGAGATTGAAGAGCTTATAGTTAAAGCCACAGACCTTACAGGGAAGCTCGCTGAATGCATGGATAAGGATGCAGAGAGCTTTAAGCCGCTGGCAGCAGCTTATGGACTTCCTAAGGATACAGAAGAACAGATTAAGGCAAGAGAAGAGATTATGGCAGAGGCACTTGTTACAGCTACGAAAGCACCGCTGTCAATGATGGAGCTTATACTTGAAGCCATGAAGCTTATAGACCGCATATCAGTAATCGGAAGCAGAATTGCAATCAGTGATGCAGGTGTCGGCATAGCAATGTGTGAAGCTGCAATGAAGGGCGCATCACTTAATGTATATATCAATACTAAGCTTATGAAGGACAGAGAGCTTGCTGAGGATATGAACTTTAAGGCAGATAAGCTGTTAGCAGAAGCGGCGCAGCTTGAGGAAGAAACCTTTGGCAGAGTAATGGATGCTATAAGACCATAGAAAACAATGTGCTTAAAAAGTACATGGATTCTGCTTCGCAAAACAAGATAGGAGGAAATATGGATACACTTAAGGGATTACCGGTTGCCAACGCTATTAATGAAAAGATTATTGAAGAGATGAAGGACTGGAAGGGCGCAGCTCCACATCTAGCTATTGTGCGTGTCGGGGAAAGACCGGATGATATGTCATATGAGCGTGGCGCAGTTAAGAAGATGGAAAAGGTAGGATTTGGATGTACTTCATATACATTTCCTGCTGATATTGATAACGATACTTTCCAGAAGGAATTCGATAAGATTAATGAAAATGATGAGATTGACGGAATTCTTCTTTTAAGACCGCTTCCAAAGCACCTTGATGAGAAAGCGGTTGAGAATAAGATTGACAGCGTGAAGGATCTGGATGGAATATCACCTGTGAATCTTGCAAAGGTATATGCAGGTGACGAGACAGGTTATGGACCATGCACAGCGGAAGCTGTAATTGAGATGTTAGATTATGCAGGCGTTGATTTAAAGGGAAAGAGAGCGGTAGTTATTGGAAGAAGCCTTGTTATCGGCAAGCCGGTTGCTATGATGCTTATGAAAAGAAATGCGACAGTTACAGTGTGCCATACGAAGACGGTTGACATGCCGGGAGTGTGCCGGAGCGCTGAGGTGCTTGTAGCGGCAGCAGGCGCAGCGAGGATGGTTGACAAGTCATTCATTGCTGATGGCGCTGTAGTTATTGATGTTGGAATAAATGTTGATGAAGACGGCAATCTGTGCGGAGATGTCAGCTTTGATGATGTTGCAGAGAAGGCTTCTGTATGCACACCAGTTCCGGGAGGAGTAGGCTCAGTCACAACATCAGTTCTTGCAAAGCATTTGTTAAAAGCTGCTAAAGCAAGAAGAAATTAAGAAAACACTTGTTTTATTATTGATAAGGATATATTATATTTGCGACATGAACGGGTATACCGGTTTGTGCCGCAAATTTTTTTATAGTTTGAAGAGATAGTGTGAAAATCAAAGCTTTTCACATTATGCCTTGAAAAGCAGGCAAGAATGGAGGAATGTTATGAGATTATTAAGACAGTTTCTTATTATACTGGCTATATCGTTCGTTGGCGAAGCGCTTAAATATCTGCTTCCGCTGCCGGTTCCAGCCAGTATATACGGTATGGTGATTCTATTTGCCGGACTGCTCACCGGGCTTATCAAGCTTAGCTGGGTAAAGGATGCAGGCAAATTCCTTATAGCAGTTATGCCGGTTATGTTCATTCCGGCAGGAGTCGGGCTTATGGCTTCATGGGGCGTGTTAAAGCCTATGCTTGTGCCTGTGCTTATCGTTACGGTTGTTGCAATAATTACAGTCATGGGTGTTACAGGCCAGGTTTCGCAGATAATTATACGCGCTGGCAGGAAGAAGGAATTACGGAAAATGGAAAGAAAAGAGGTCGGTACCAATGAATGATTTTTTCAGGGAATCACTATTTGCCGGAGTCACATTAAGCCTTCTGGCTTACTTTATCGGTTCAGTACTTAAGAAAAGGTTCAAGCTTGGAATATTTAATCCACTGCTTATCTCAATAATAATAACAATAGTGGTACTCGCAGTATCAGGAGTTGACTATGATGTATATAATCAGGGCGCGAAGTACTTAAGCTGGTTTCTTACACCGGCGACCGTATGCCTGGCAATCCCGCTGTATGAGCAGTGGAGTCTTCTTAAGAAGAATTACAAAGCGGTTGTTATAGGAATTACCTCCGGAGTAATCACAAGCTTGGGAACAGTACTGGTATTATCAAAGATAATGAATTTAAGCCATGCGGAGTATGTCACTCTCCTTCCAAAGTCAATAACGACTGCGATTGGTATGGGAGTATCCGAAGAGCTTGGAGGATATGTGACTATTACAGTAGCCGTTATCGTTGTAACCGGAGTACTTGGAAATATATTTGGTGAGCTCCTGTGTAAGATATTCAGAATAAATGAGCCGATAGCCAGAGGGCTTGCACTTGGCTCTGCTGCACATGCGATAGGTACAGCGAAGGCAATGGAAATGGGAGAAATTGAGGGCGCGATGAGCAGCCTTTCAATAGCAGTTGCAGGTATACTTACGGTTGCACTGTCATCAGTATTTGCCGGATTTATGTAAACTAAAGGTCAGTGTGGAAATGTTTCACACGCGGGCTGGTATTCTGGCGCACCTTATACCAGTCCGTTATGCGCGAGGGTTGTGCGCAGAAAAGAGGAAGATATGATTATCACGATTGCAAGACAATGTGGATGTATGGGAGATCAGATAGGAAAGGCACTGGCAGAAAAATACTTCATACCATTCTATGATAAAGAGGCTGTGTGCAGGCTTGCCAAGGAGAAAGGGCTGTATGAGAGGTACCCGTATTTCTACGGAGAGATGCCGCTGGATATGCTTCTGTATGCTGACAACATGGCAGGCGGGGATGAATCAGATAATGGAAAGACACCGCGTAAGGCGATGGCAGATATAATAGGCAATGAAAACTGTGTGGTTGTCGGAAGATGTGGCAACAACGCTTTCAGGCAGAGAGAGGATGTTATATCAGTATTTCTTGCCGGAGATACGAAGAAAAGAGAAGAGCTTATAGAGAAGAAGCATAATGTAAGCCCTAAGAAGGCGGCTAAGATAGTGGCAGATACAGACCTTAGAAGAAGCACTTATCACAGGCATTACACAGGCGAGGAATGGGGAAATGCCAGATATTATGATATATGCATAGATGTTTCAAGGGTTGGAGAAGACGGTGCATTGAGACTCATAGAGGCCTATATCAATGAGACTGGAATTTTGTGATATAAAAAGTAAAAATTTGTCTTAAATTTGTCTCACTGGTTGTGTATAATGGATGTAATATCGAAATTAAAGGAGCGGCAGAGGATATGGGACAGACTAAAGAAATATTGAGAGATAAGCTGAAGAAGTATGTGAAAGACTTTATTTCGCAGGAGGAAGAAAGAAGACGCGAAAAAAATTTACCGACTGAATTAAATGATAAGGAAATTGATGAGTTGTATGATAAGGCAGCCAAAGTCTTAATGAATGAAATGGATACTGTAATTGATGTTGATGAAAGTGATTTGAACAATTCGCTTAAGGATTTCTGGAATAAGATAATAACCGGACCGAATAAAGGTAAAGTGACTTCTGAGCTTGAAGGTAAAACAGATGAGCTGCTGGAAAGGAATGAGTATTCACAGAAATGCAGACAGGCGCTTATGAATCAGTTTAAAGATGACATAAAAAGAGAGCTGCTGTTAGATAATGCATTGAAACAGCACTTTAAGAAGGATGAGCTGATTGGTAAATGGAAAAATATTGATGGCCTTACAGGACATAGATTTATAGACAGGTTATATAAGCTGCCGGGAGAAGATAACTGGGAAAGAGACAATGAAAGGCTTACATATATTACGGCATTATGTGAAAAAGCCATTAGCAAGGAAACCTTTGAAGCTAAAATGACAGAGCATTACGTAAAGTATGACAATATGTCTGAAAAGGACGCCCGCGAAAAGATGCTGGAGGATGAACACAATCCGGCAAAGCAGATCTATGACTTGTTAGATGCTGCGATAAAGAAAGGAAAAGCAGTAGATGAAGAGTGTATTGAGGCATCTAAAAAGATTCTGTCAGGAGAGGCTTTAAAGGAAGAGAATGGCTTAGATAAAGCATTCGGGACTCTGATGAAAAATTCTTCATATCTGGGCTATAATGGAACGAACGAGATGGAAGTCCTTAATGGGTTCGGACTTGGAATGGACAAGAACGAAGCCTACAAGATAGGCTTGCAATGGGAAAAGGAAAGTTCTTCTGCAAGTGACAGTGCCAGCATGTCAATTCATGTGGCTAATCCGTACTGGACAATAGGTGATCCGCTCGAATTATATGAAAAGCAGGCGTGCTTGAGTGCAGATAATAAGCAGGTAAAGCAGAATGAATGGTGCACAGCATACGGAATAGATAATGAAACGATATTTTTTCAGACTATTAAAGGAGATTTAGATAAGGATATTAAAAGATTTGCAATGACTTCTGGAACGATGACCAGATCACCGTATAGTAATGATATGTTTGTCTGGGGTACCGATGACAGAGCAAGAATAATACAGCAGAGTATAACTACGAATCCAAGAGTTGAAGTGAGCTTACGCGATGATATTCCGGGGAAATATATGGATGATTTTCTTGAAAAGAGAGGACATGAGATTATGGACAAATGTGATGATGTTACCAAATGGTATAATTCATCATCACAGTTCAGGGATATGCAGAATGCTCTTAAAGAAGTAAGTAAATTCCGTATGGACTATGAGGCAGGTGACAAGCAGATTGACAAGCTGTGGGAAAAGCTTCAGAAGCTGCAGAAGGCTACTGATAAATATATAGCAAAGAAGGACAAGCAGAAGAAAGAAAATAATAATCAGTTCAAAAATCCATATGAGGAGAGCAGAAGAAATTTCGCTGATGAAGTAAGTGAATTTACTGAAACAACAATGAAAATGCTTAACAATGTAAAGAAGCATAAAGCGACTATTCTGGAAGCTATAGAGGCTGAAATGGATGAATTTAACGACTTTAAGCAGATAGATATTCCTGATGATGAAAAGGATCTCACACCACTTCAGAGAAAAGATAAGCACAAATTGGAATTGGAGGAAAAGCAGAAAGCAGAACTCGAAAGAATAGAAAAGGAAAAAGAAGAAAGAGAAATCTACGGAGAAGGTACAAGAACATATAATGCCCTTAATGAGGCTGAGAAGAAAAATATTAACAATGAAGAGATAAAGGACCCGGTTGATAAATATCTTCAGGACAGACTGGAGGCAGAGCGTAATCTTAGTGAAAGTTTATTTGACCAGAACGAAAAGGCGAATGCTATTAAGGCTGCTGAAAAGACGCTTGCTCTCGTCACGATTAAGAAGATGAAAGACAGTGAGAAATCTAATGAAAAATTTGGTCAGACAGACCGTATTGAGAAGCTTATTAAAAAGGGCGGCTTGGAAGACATGATTAATCTGGTAACAGATAATAATGATTTCAAGACAGCATTTAATGAGAATTATAAGGTACGTAGTAAAGCGGATTTGGAAGAATTTCTGGATCCAACTGCTGCTTTTTATCAGAAAACAGGTCTGAAAATCCTTACCAAGCTGAAAGCAGCATCAGACAGGATGGCAAAGAATAAGCAGAATGAAAAAGTTGATAAAAAGGTTGAAGTAAAGACTGAGGTAAAGAGCAATCCGGAAAAGAAAGAAGTAAAAGATAATAAGCCGAAGGAAATGAATAATAACCAGAAAAGCAAAGGCAGAGGACTTGGAGGAATGTAGAATATGAAATATAAAATTGTCATATTTGACCTTGACGGAACGATACTTAATACGCTTGAAGACCTTGCGGACAGCACTAATTTCGCTCTTGAAGCTTTCGATATGCCGGAGAGGACGATTGAAGAAATCAGACATTTTGTCGGCAATGGAATTAGAAAGCTGATGGAGAGAGCTGTGCCACAGGGAACACCCGAGAGCATGATAGTCAGGGTTCATGAAACATTTACAGAGCATTACAAGAAGCATTGCGCAGATAAGACCAGACCTTATGACGGAATTAAGGAGCTTATCGAGAATATAAGAAATGCCGGGGTATATACGGCGGTCGTGTCTAACAAGGCTGATTACGGAGTCCAGACATTGTGCAGGGATTATTTCCCGGGGCTCTTCGATTATGCGGTCGGAGAAAGAGAGGGCATAAGAAGAAAGCCTTACCCGGACAGTGTCAATGAAGTGTTGAGACAGTTTGATGTTGATAAGACACAGGCGCTTTATGTTGGCGATTCCGAGGTCGATATCCAGACAGCGGCTAATGCAGGAATGGATGTGTGCATGGTCGGCTGGGGCTTCAGGGATGAGGAATTCCTGAAGGAAAACGGGGCTGCATTCGTTGTACACAGCCCGGAAGAAGCGTGGGAGTTTATGAACGATAATTAAAGACATGTGTTGGTGGATATGTTGAAAACAGCAAATATGTAGTTACATTGTATGGCGTATGGCATGCTGCAGATTGACAGAATTGTGTTTATAGTTTTGCAGTGGGGTTGTGCAGTGTAAAAAAGAAAAACCTTACTGTCGTACAATGGCAGAAAAATGCGTAAAAGATTTATGCATTATTCAAGGCCGACTGTAATTCACTAAGCTGGGGATTTTTGCCTCCGCGGATAAGCTCAACCAGTCCTTTGGTGATAAGCATTGCACCATCCTTGTTAAAATGTGTATTTTCAGAAACAGTTTCTGGCTTGGCGAGTTCTTTTAAGAAATCGTCAGGCCATTTTCCCTTATTGATATATTTGGATGAAAATGATATATTGCACTTGAAAAGTATTTCCCTTTATGATATCATCCGGATGTATGAATATTTTAAAGACTATGAAAGAGACTTCTTTTCATGGAACCTGACAGGAAAGTGATGCCGCCGACTGAAAGCATACGCAGGGAATTGATAAGAGGAACGCTCCGGAGTTGAATGGTTGAGCAGCCGTTGCGATGGCTGGGTAGGTCATTCCGTTACACGCGTTAAGTGCAATGAGATGGGAAGCTTGAAAGCACAGGGCTTTTCAATGCGGGTGGTACCGCGGATAATATAGTTTATTCGCCCCGGGATGTATATTACATTCCGGGGCTTTTTGTTGTATGAGACATAGGCAGGAAAGTATTGCGGAATGTCAGATTATATTATTAGACAGAACATGACATTTTAACTGTCGGAATAAAGAAAGGAGATTGAAATGGCAAACATGTACAGAGATGTCAACTTAAGTGAAGTCAACGAAAGTTACATCGGCAAGGAATTAAAGGTTGCAGGATGGGTTGAGAATATCCGCGACCATGGAGGAGTTTCATTTATCGACTTGAGAGATATGTATGGAGTACTTCAGGTGGTACTTCGTGATACAACACTTCTTGATGGTATTCACAAGGAAGAATGTATCGCTATCGAAGGTATTATGGAGCAGAGAGACGAGGAGACTTATAATCCTAAGATTCCTTCAGGAACAATTGAGCTTGAGGCTAAGAAGATTACAATACTTGGACAGGTATACCAGCAGCTTCCGTTTGAGGTGCAGACTTCTAAGGAAGTAAGAGAGGATGTCCGTCTTAAATACAGATATCTTGATTTAAGAAATCAGAAGGTTAAGGATAACATGATTTTCAGGTCAAATGTTATCTCATTCCTTCGTCAGAAGATGACAGATATGGGATTCCTTGAAATCCAGACACCAATCCTCTGTGCTTCATCACCAGAGGGTGCAAGAGATTATATCGTACCTTCAAGAAAATATAAGGGCAAATTCTACGCTCTTCCACAGGCACCACAGCAGTATAAGCAGTTACTTATGGTTTCCGGCTTTGATAAATATTTCCAGATTGCACCTTGCTTCAGGGATGAGGATGCGAGAGCTGACCGTTCACCAGGAGAGTTCTATCAGTTAGATTTCGAGATGAGCTTCGCCACACAGGAGGATGTATTCAGAATCGGTGAAGAGGTTCTTACAGAAACATTTGCAAAGTTCGCACCAGAAGGCTTCGAGGTTACACAGGCACCTTACCCAATCATCAGCTATAAGCAGGCAATGCTTGAGTTCGGTTCAGATAAGCCGGATCTCCGTAATCCGCTTAGAATTATCGACCTTTCAGAATTCTTTAACAAATGTACATTCAAGCCTTTCCAGAACAAGACTGTAAGAGCAATAAATGTACATGCAAAGCTTTCAAAGGGACAGCATGAGAAGTTACTTAAGTTCGCTACAGGAATCGGAATGGGCGGACTTGGATATCTTGAAGTTCTTGAGGACGGAAGCTACAAGGGACCAATCGACAAGTTTATACCAGAAGAACTCAAGGGAGAAATCAAAGACCTTGCAGGACTCCAGCCGGGCGATACAATATTCTTTATTGCTGATAAGGAAGACAGGGCTGCATATTTCGCAGGACAGATTAGAAACGAGCTTGGTGAAAGACTTGACCTCATTGAGAAAAATGCATACAGATTCTGTTATGTTAATGACTTCCCAATGTTCGAAAGAGATCCGGAAACTAAGAAGATTGGATTTACACATAATCCATTCTCAATGCCACAGGGCGGACTTGAGGCACTTAATACAAAGGATCCACTTGATATCCTTGCATACCAGTACGATATCGTCTGCAACGGCGTAGAATTATCATCAGGCGCAGTCCGTAACCATGACATGCAGATAATGGTTAAGGCATTTGAAATCGCAGGCTACGATGAAGAAGTATTAAAGGCAAAATTCGGAGCATTATACAACGCCTTCCAGTTCGGTGCACCACCACACGCAGGAATGGCACCGGGCGTTGACCGTATGATAATGCTTCTTAGAAATGAAGAAAACATCCGCGAGATAATCCCATTCCCAATGAGCGGAACAGCACAGGACCTAATGTGCGGAGCACCAAACGAAGTAACAGAGCAGCAGCTTAGAGAGGTTCATATTAAGGTTAGGGATTAGTGGTTGACAACGGACGGCAGCGAGGTTTTATAAGTTCACCGCAAGGCACGCTTGCGCTGCTTGTCGCTCGCAGCGGACACTAAATTCGTTGGAATTTGGCTGCCTTTAGGCAGCCGCTTCCAACTCATTAAGTGCCGGCGGCTCCAAAGCACCTTGCTTGCGAACTTATAAAACCTCGCAGCCTGTTATCAACCACCTCCGCTAACTTAATATGCCCCCCTCTAAGCCAAGATAAGGCGAGATGAGAGGTGGAGGTTTTCACCCCCCCAGGCTGTCCGAAAACTCGGCTTTTTTCTTCAGAACACGCAATATCTGGTGTTTCTTTTTTTCTGTTCTCCACCTCATATTGTGTCTTGTCTGAATTCAATTTTAGTTTTCGGACAGTCTGCCCCGACCGACGAGCGAAGCGATGTCGTGCGCTCGTTCCGGGGTAGATGTGTGAGCCTGAAGGAATTAGATAAATCGTGAACAAGACACTTTGGAGCCGCCGGCACTTAGCGAACAGCGGCGGTTCTCCGAAGGAGAACTGACCGCTGTGAGCTTAGTACCGTTGCGAGCGACAAGTAGCGCAAGCGTGTCTTGTGATGATTTATCCAATTCCTTCAGGCGTATAAAAGACAACGAAAGGAGACGTACAACATGGCTAATGTAATTAGTGATGAGACTATTGAGTATGTTGGTATCCTTGCCAAGCTTGAGCTTTCTGATGATGAGAAGGAAGCTGCCAAGAAGGATATGGCGAGCATGCTTGATTATATTGACAAGCTCGGAGAGCTTGATACTACAGGGGTTGAACCTATGTCACATGTGTTCCCTGTTAATAATGTAATGAGAGAAGATGTTGTTACTAATGGTGACGGAAGCGAGGCAACTCTTGCTAATGCACCTGAATGTAATGAATCAGGATTTATTGTACCTAAAACTGTTGAATCATAGAAAGGACAGCATATGAGTTTATTAGATTATACGGCTGTTGAACTGGCTGCTAAGATTAAAGCGGGTGAGACAACAGCAACAGAGGCTATGGAAGCTGTCATTGCACAGATTGAAAAGTCTGAGGATGAGCTTAACTGTTATGTCACATTTGACAAGGAAAAGGCTCTTGCAGCAGCTAAGAAAGCAGATGAGGATATCAAGGCAGGTAAGCTTACAGGAGCTTTAGCCGGAGTTCCATTTGCAATTAAGGATAATATGTGTACAGAGGGCATGCTTACTACATGTTCATCTAAGATACTTGGTAATTTCGTTCCTACTTACACAGCAGACGCTGTGGTAAGACTGCAGAATGCCGGAGCTGTAATTATCGGAAAGACTAACATGGATGAATTCGCGATGGGTTCTACAACAGAGACAAGCGCATTTGGCGCAACTAAGAATCCACGCAACACAGAGCATGTGCCGGGTGGTTCATCAGGCGGTTCTGCAGCAGCAGTTGCAGCAAATGAGTGTTTTGCGGCACTTGGTTCTGATACAGGTGGCTCAATAAGACAGCCGGCTTCTTACTGTGGAGTTGTAGGCTTAAAGCCAACTTACGGAACAGTTTCGCGTTACGGACTTATTGCTTATGGCTCATCCTTAGACCAGATTGGACCTTTATGTAAAGATGTAACTGACTGTGCGACTATTATGGAAGCTATTGCAGGAAAGGACGATAAGGATTCAACATCAATCGGAAGGGAAGATTATTCATTTACTAAGGCATTAGTTGATGATGTCAAGGGAATGAGAATCGGTATTCCAAGAGATTATTTTGGAGAAGGCCTTGATCCTGAGGTTAAGGAGGCTGTTCTTAATGCCGCTAAGGTTTTAGAGAGCAAGGGAGCGATTGTTGAAGAATTTGACTTAAGCCTTGTTGAGTATGCAATTCCTACTTACTATACAATCGCGGCAGCAGAGGCAAGCTCTAACCTTGAACGATTTGACGGCGTTAAATATGGCTACAGGACTAAGGAATACGAAGGACTTCACAACATGTACAAAAAGACTCGTTCAGAGGGCTTCGGTGCAGAGGTTAAGAGAAGAATTATGCTTGGTTCATTCGTATTAAGTTCGGGATATTATGACGCATATTATCTTAAGGCATTAAGAGTTAAGGCACTTATTAAGAAAGCATTTGATGAAGCATTTGCAAAATACGATGTAATTCTTGGACCGGTTGCACCAACAACAGCGCCAAAGCTTGGTTCATCACTTTCTGACCCTATTAAGATGTATCTTGGAGATATCTATACTATCTCTGTAAATCTTGCCGGACTTCCGGGACTTTCAGTTCCATGCGGCAAGGATAAGAATGGTCTTCCAATAGGCTTACAGCTTATTGGTGACTGCTTTAAAGAAAATAATGTTATCCGCGCAGGTTACGCTTATGAGCAGGTGCGTGGAAGATTTGAATAGGAGGGAGGCATAAGCATGAAGGATTATGAAGTTGTAATCGGACTTGAAGTCCATGTTGAATTAGCTACTAAAACAAAGATTTTCTGCGGATGCTCAACTGAGTTCGGCGGTGCGCCTAACTCACATACCTGCCCTGTGTGTACAGGTATGCCGGGTTCTCTCCCTGTTCTTAATAAAAAGGTTGTTGAGTATGCAGCAGCAGTAGGACTTGCGACTAACTGTACAATTACACAGGACTGCAAGTTTGACAGAAAGAATTATTTCTACCCTGATAATCCACAGAATTATCAGATTTCACAGTTATATCTTCCAATCTGCCGCAACGGTCATGTTGATGTAAAGTTAGCAGATGGAACTGAGAAAACAATAAGAATCCATGAGATTCACATGGAAGAGGACGCAGGAAAGCTTGTCCATGATGAGTGGGAGGGAGTTTCATATGTAGACTTCAACCGTTCAGGTGTGCCGCTTATCGAGATAGTATCTGAACCGGATATGCGTTCGGCAGAAGAGGTTGTTGCTTACCTGACTAAATTAAGAAATACAATCCAGTATCTTGGCGCTTCTGACTGTAAGCTGCAGGAGGGATCTATGAGAGCGGATGTTAATCTGTCTGTAAGGGAGCGTGGTTCAAATGAGTTCGGTACAAGAACAGAGACTAAGAACCTCAATTCATTTGCAGCGATTGAGCGGGCTATCAAGGCTGAGACTGCAAGACAGATTGACATAATCGAAGCAGGAGATAAGGTTGTACAGGAGACAAGAAGATGGAATGATGACAAGGAATATTCTTATGCCATGCGTTCAAAGGAGGATGCACAGGATTACAGATATTTCCCAGACCCTGACCTTGTTCCGATTCACATTAGTGATGAATATTTAGCAGAGCTTAAGGCAAAGCAGCCTGAATTCAAGGAAGAAAAAATGCGTCGTTATATGGACGAATTTGAACTGCCTGAATATGATGCGCAGATTCTTACAGACTCTAAGAAATTCACAGAAATTTTCGAGGAGGCTACAGCAATCTGCAATCAGCCAAAGAAGGTTTCTAACTGGATTATGGGCGAAACCATGAGACTTATGAAAGAAGAATCTGCAAAGACCGGAAGAGAATTCAGGGATGAAGAATTAACATTTTCACCGGCAAGCCTTGCCAAGATTATTACTCTTGTTGAGAAGAAGGAAATCAACAACGCAGCAGCTAAGGAAATATTTGAGCATGTATTTGCAGAAAATGTTGATGTTGACGCATATGTTGAGGAACACGGCTTAAAGCAGGTTAATGACGAGGGCGCATTAAGGGCTACGGTTGAGAAGGTTATCGCTGATAACCCACAGTCAGTTGCAGATTACAAGGGTGGAAAGAAGCAGGCTATCGGATACCTTGTCGGACAGACTATGAAAGCAATGCAGGGCAAGGCTAATCCGGGAATGGTTAATGCTCTTTTACAGGAACTTTTGAAATAATAAATATATATGCGGAGGTAAGCTATGAAAAAGGTTGATTTTGAGGTAAAGCTGCCAGCTTTTGTTGACAGGGTTGTTTCTATTGATAACTATGGTGCAAAGCCATATTGTTACGGAATTGATGATGCTGCTAAAAATGCAGAAGCTATCAACAGGGCTATTAATTATATTTCAGAAAAAGGCGGCGGAACTGTTGTTGTTCCAGAGGGAATCTGGTTCACAGCACCTATTGAGATTAAGAGTGATGTTGAGTTAAGAATTAAGAAGAATGCAATTCTTAAGTTCTCTAAGGATATTGACCAGTATCCTCTTAGAATTACTAACTATGAGGGACAGGAGTGCATAAGGGCAAAGTCACCTATTACGGCTGAGAATGCTATTAATATCGGTATAACCGGAGAAGGTGTTATCGATGGAAGCGGCGAGCTGTGGCGTCCTGTAAAGCAGTTTAAGATGACTGAGAAGCAGTGGAAAGCCCTTCTTGAAAAGAGCCAGTACACTATTGATACTAAAGAGGGCGGCATATGGATGCCGACAGAAAGTGCATTTAAGGGGAATGAATATAATATCCAGCTTTCAGCAGAGAATGCTCTTGAGAAGGCAAGTGAGTATTATGATTTCTACAGACCTGTAATGGTGAGTCTGCGCCACTGCAAGAGAGTGCTTCTTGAGGGTGTAACATTTATGAACTCACCGGCATGGAATATTCATCCATTCTTCTGCAAGAATCTTACAGTAAGAAATGTTACAGTGTGTAATCCATATTATGCACAGAATGGTGACGGACTTGATGTTGAGTCATGCAAGAAGGTTCATATCCATAACTGCACATTTGAAACAGGTGACGATGCAATCTGCTTAAAGTCAGGAAAGAATGCTGTTGCAAGACAGATTGAAGGACCTTGCGAGGATGTCTATATCCACGACTGTCTTGTTAATAAGGGACATGGCGGCTTCGTTATCGGAAGTGAGATGAGCCGTGGCATTAAAAATGTGCTGGTAGAAAATTGTACTTTCCTTGGAACTGATGTCGGCGTCCGCGTAAAGAGCGCACTTGGACGAGGCGGAGTTATTGAGAATATTAATGTCAAGAATATTAATATGGTTGATATCAAAGAGCAGGCAATTATTCTTACAATGGCATATGTTCTTAATTCACTTAACAGAAATGAAGAGATTAAGGGAATCGACAAGGATGATGTTCCATATATGAAGAATATTAATTTTGAGGGAATCAATTGCTTTGGCGCGAAGGAGGCTGTAGTTATTGAGCCTTTGACAGATGTGCCTGATACAATCACAGACATTCACATTAAGGATTCTTCATTCGTTGCCAGCAGTGCTAACCGCGTGGATGGTGACTGCCTTACAAGTGAAAATACCAGCTATGCAATAGCTTGATATGAAATAGCTTGATATGAAATAGCTTAAAATCTAATATTAAGTATACATGGCTGGGACGGATTTTCCGTCCCAGCTTTATATTTGCAAAAAAATGAGTGAATCTTAGTATATAAGATAAAATAAAAAAATAGAATGCAAAAAAGAAGAAAAATGAATCAGATACAGCAAAAATCCCTAAATATGAGACTACACGCTTGCTATTAACGGTAATAATGTATATAATAAATAGAGAAGTCAATACTATTTATGTAATAACTGGGCAAAGGGAGTGGATAAGATGACGAAGTATGTTGAGAATGTAAATGCCTATTTGTCAAAAATGAAAATTAAACAAAATTATATTAGTAAAAAGAGTGGAATTGATACAAAGAAGCTTTCCAGAATTCTGACAGGGAAGCAGGATGCGACAGGTAACGATATGATTGCAATTGCAGAAGCTCTCGGGAAAAATGTTGAATTTTTCTGGGCAGAATGTATTACGGCACCTGATATATCTTCTTTCATGCCGGAACGAATCGCTTTTTATGCTGGTTCACCAACAGAAAAGCAGGAGCGGATGGCTGATTTGCTTTTGAATTTTATGGAAAATATTGATGAAGTGTTAAGTGCGAAGAGTCGTTTTGAACATTCTTTATAGGAGCTGCTGATGGATATTAACCGATTTAAGAAAATAATTGAATATAGCAGGGCAAATCTTGCTGATATGGAAATGAAAATAAAAAAATTCTGTGCAGTAATGAATGTTAAATCAGATAGTGATGTCAGAGATGTTCTGCTATTGGTGCGTGAGGTCTTTTTAAAACGAGGGTTTATGGTTTTTGAAATACCATTTATGGATGATGAAATTGGAGCTTTATGTTATAAAGGTGATGGACTGGGATATATTGTTATCAATTCATTGCTTCCAAAAGTCAACTCTAATTTTGCAGCCGCACACGAAGTATATCATGTTTTTTTTCAGGAAAACGAATTTAAATCCAAAATAGAATTTGCAGATGAACATTATTATGAAAGCGAAGATGAATATGCTGCGAATACATTTGCTGGAGCATTATTAATGCCGGAGAATAGCTTTAGAGGGATGTTTGATAAATTCAAATCTGAGTCGCAGGGGATTTTAGATACTATATGTAAGCTTATGAATTACTATCAGACACCGTATATGGCAACTTTAATAAGATGTTGTGAGCTTCAGCTAATTGATATGAAAGAAATGACTAGCGGGCTGATGTTTGTAAATAAAGAGACAGTCTCTGAAAAATTTGATGAGCTTTGGCTGGATGCTGGAATTCTTGAGCCGTCAGGCAGGAATGATTTTCCGAATGTTGAACGCTTAGTCAGATATATAGGTGATGAATATGTTGCAGGGGGATATATTAATCAGAAAACTTTAGATATGGTGCTTGCGAATATCAGAACCCTCAGCAAGAAAATAAGGGGGAATGAATAGAAGTGGCAACGGTCTACTTAGAAGAACCAAAGAACTGGAGTGCTGTTGAAGCAAAGGTTACAACGGCAATGGAAAAAATCACTGATGCTTTATTGTACAGATACCAAAAAGTCTTCTTCTATGATACATGTTCTTTCAGAGGACATTCTAATATGCTGCCATCTGATGTAGATTATATTATTAAACATATAAAGAGCGAATGTGGCGTTGTTGTTATCACGCGCTGTATATTAATGGAGCTGGCATCAGAAAGTGGAATGCTGAATCAGCAATACATTAAGCTTATAGACAGAATGGTTGATGTTCATGGGCTTGAGGTTATTGTGATGAATGAAGAAGACATATTTACAGTGATGAGCGAATGCTTTTCCACAGCAGAAGGTATTAATACTTATCTGGTATGGGCGGTAAGAATGCTGGGAGTGCCGACAAGTTCAGTGGAAAGCACTCTGGCAGGGAATATGCATTTAAAGAGAAGGTTAAAGGATGGAAAAGGACTGAATTCAAAAAATGTATTTGCAGAATTTTTTAAAGCGGTAAGAAATAATAAGGTTCGGTCAGATAATCTGGGTGAAGAACTGCTGGCAATCTGCTTGCATATTTTATCATATATTCCCGGTGAAGCTGATTACAAATTCAACATAATAACAGAGGATAAAGGAGCGAGAGCGGTTATTAATAATCTGTTTGCAAAAACACAGAAACAGTTTTCAGGTAAAAAGATAGTGATATACAGTACTCCGAGATTAACTAAAACTATGGTGGAATTTAACCGGATTAATGATGTGGACAGTATATCAAGAATTCTTGGTATGGGCAGAGTATGTGACATAAAAATATTTGGCACATTACCAGATGAATTTGAAACCACAGAGCATACATTTAATACAGTTAATCTGGCAAAGCTATTAATGATTCCGGATGGAATAGATATAAGATTCTGATAGTGCAATATGATTATGAGCCGGAGTAATATTAAAAAGGAGCTGCATGCTGATTGTTTAGCTGGCAGCTCCTTTTTTAACCTCATGCTTATGCGGCTTACTGTTCCTCTGCAATCCCAGCTTCATATTCATCGAATAAGTAACCGAGAATCGGAGCCATGCCGACGAATTCGCAGCCGTAAAGATAGTTGTCAGTTCCCTCGACTGGCTGTACTCTTATAATCTTAACAACGCTGTATAAGGTATCTGCATCAGAGCCAAGCTTAAGAGAAGCGTTAAAGTAGAAGTTGATTGGAAGCAGGCTCTTTGATTCAAATGCAATGCCGCCTTCCGATATATTGATAACCTTAATAGGAGAGTCAAGGTTCTTAATCTCCATGTTATCTTGATTAAACAGAGATGAAACATTGAGTGTCAGGTCTGCTTTCATTCTTTTAAATCTTCTTTTCTCAATTCCGTTAGCCATAATAATAATCTCCATTCCGCAGGCACAAAGTGCCGGAGGAATCGCGAGCCAAATG
>CAVKBP010000007.1:0-11117 GCA_963654395.1 Ruminococcus sp. CAG:382 | reverse complement strand
ATGCCTGCGTCACAAATAGCCGTGTGAAAAATCAGATATCAATCTGATTTTTCAAACCAATCTCCATTCTTGGTATTTAAAAATGTCGTAAATGTTCAGAGCCAGCTTATAAATGCTTCGCAATTCATCTGAACATTTACAAAATGTCTAAATTTATACCACAATAATACACTGTAATGAAGTATTGTGCAATGTGTTATTGCATAAGATAAAGTCTATTGATTTTGAATGAGCGCTGTTATATAATGTCCTTGTTTGTTTTTAAACCGCATAAATACAGTGGTTTGATAACTTTTTATCTAAATTATTATTTTAAGAAGAAAAGGATGGATGAACTCATGGGAAAATGTGAATTACTCTATGAAGGAAAAGTAAGAGAAGTATATGACTGCGATGACAAGCTTGTTATGGTTGCTACAGACCGTATATCAGCATTTGATCACATTTTAAAGAACAAGGTTACAGAAAAGGGAGCAATCCTTACACAGATGTCAAAGTTCTGGTTTGATTATACTAAGGATGTTGTTGCTAACCACATGGTTTCAGTTGATGTTAATGATATGCCAGAGTTCTTCCACAAGGATGAATATATTGGAAGAAGCATGCTTTGCAAGAAGCTTACTATGCTTCCTATCGAGTGTATCGTAAGAGGCTATATTACAGGTAGTGGCTGGGCAAGCTACAAGGAGAATGGAACTGTATGTGGAATTAAGCTTCCGGAAGGACTTAAGGAATCAGAGAAGCTTCCTGAACCAATCTACACACCAAGTACTAAGGCTGAGATTGGCGACCATGATGAGAATATCTCATTTGAGAAGAGCATTGAAGTTCTTGAAAAGCAGTTCCCGGGCAAGGGACTTGAGTATGCGACTAAGATTAAGGACGCAACTATCACTCTTTATAAGAAATGTGCAGAGTACGCTTTAAGCAAGGGTATTATTATAGCTGATACTAAGTTTGAATTTGGTCTTGATGAGAATGGTGAGGTTGTTATCGGTGACGAGATGCTTACACCAGACAGCTCAAGATTCTGGCCATTAGAAGGATATGAGGCAGGAAAGAGCCAGCCTTCATATGACAAGCAGTTTGTAAGAGACTGGTTAAAGGCTAATCCGGACAGCGATTACTTACTTCCAGAGGATGTAATCGAGAAGACCGTTGAGAAATACAAGGAAGCATATAAGCTTCTTACAGGTAAAGATTTTTCCCGCAAATAATCACAGTCGATAAGGAATGGAGAATTATGAATCAGATTGATATTAATGACAGCTACTATGCTGAGGATGAGCTTCATGAGGAATGTGGAGTCTTTGGCGTATATGATTTTGATGGCAATGATGTTTCATCTACAATATATTATGGCCTTTTTGCCCTTCAGCACAGAGGACAGGAAAGCTGCGGTATAGCAGTCAGTGATACTGAGGGACCTAAGGGAAAGGTGCTTTCCTATAAGGATATGGGACTTGTTAATGAGGTCTTTGATCCAGAAAAGCTGGAAAAGCTGAAGGGTAATATAGGTGTCGGACATGTAAGATATTCAACAGCCGGAAGCAGCAGCCGCGAGAATGCACAGCCACTTGTCCTTAATTATGTTAAGGGAACTCTTGGAATGGCGCATAATGGTAATCTTCTTAATGCGGTTGAGCTTCGTGAGGAGCTTTCTTACACAGGAGCTATTTTCCAGACAACTATTGATTCAGAGGTTATTGCTTACTTAATCGCAAGAGAAAGACTTAATGTTCCTACTGTTGAGGGCGCTGTTTCTAATGCAATGAAGAAGATTAAAGGTGCTTATTCACTTATTGTAATGAGTCCGAGAAAGCTTATCGGTGCCAGAGATCCATTTGGCTTCAAGCCATTATGCATTGGTAAGAGAGATAATGCATATTTCTTATCATCAGAGACCTGTGCACTTGATACTGTAGGTGCAGAGTTTGTAAGAGATGTTGAGCCGGGTGAGATTGTCACTATTACTAAGGACGGGATCAAGTCTGATAAGTCACTCTGCCGTAAAGATACAGCTAAGTGCATATTTGAATACATTTATTTTGCAAGACCAGACAGTAAGATTGATGGAATGGGCGTATACGAGTCAAGAATTAATGCAGGCAGAATCTTAGCAAAGACTCATCCTGTTGATGCAGATATTGTTGTAGGTGTTCCGGAATCCGGCAATCCGGCTGCACTTGGTTTCTCAATGGAATCAGGAATACCTTATGGCAACGCATTTATCAAGAATAACTATGTTGGAAGAACATTTATTAAGCCTAAGCAGGAACAGAGAGAGTCCAGTGTTAAGGTTAAGCTTAATGTACTTAGTGAAGAGGTTGCAGGCAAGAGGGTTGTCATGATTGACGATTCAATTGTAAGAGGAACTACAAGTGCAAGAATTGTAAGTCTCCTTAAGGCAGCAGGTGCTAAAGAGGTTCATGTAAGAATCAGTTCACCGGCGTTTCTTCACCCATGTTATTTCGGAACAGATATTCCATCAGAAGACCAGCTTATTGCATCAGGCCATACTGTTGATGAAATCTGTGAGCTTATCGGCGCGGATTCGTTAGGATATCTTGAGGTTGACAAGCTAAGCGAGATGATATGTGGCGGAACAGGCTACTGCGACGCATGTTTCACAGGCAATTATCCGATAGAGCCGCCTGAAATTGACATCCGTGGAGAGATGGGCTGATAAAGCGATTGCAGCATGCTGCTTGGAGGATATCCTTGATGTGGCGGTTGGTTGAGGCTTGCGATAGCCGTGTTGCGGACAGTGGATGTGCCTTGAAAGCATAATATTGCTGAATATGAAGGCAATTTCTGGCTGAATACCTATAAGATTAACATATGTGCTGATTTGGTAGGCGTTTTTAAGCAGAATAATAGAATATACGATACAAGATGCCTACTAAAAGCATGAAATATGTTATTTAGTAGGCATTTTTAGTAAAAATGTAGCACTATTATAATAGTCACAAGCAAAATTTACCTACTAAATTGCTGAATATGCGACTATTTATAGGTATCATGACAATAAATACAAGAAAAAGGGGAACAGGATGAGTTATTTTCCGTTTTTTAGAGAAATAGAAGGGGAGAAATGCCTTGTTATCGGCGGCGGTAAGGTGGCAGCAAGAAAGATAAGCAGGCTGAAGGGATTTGGCGTGAAGATTAAAGTTGTTGCACCGTCTATAGTTTCTGACATAGAGGCAATGGCGCAGGTTTGCGATAATATCAGCATTGAAAGAAGAATATTCACACCACAAGATATTGAAAATGCTGACTTTGTTATCGCGGCGGCTGGTGAAGAAGTGGATAAAGAAGCTGCCAGAATGTGCAAAGAAAAGGGTATTCCTGTAAATGTTGTGGATAACCAGGAGCTGTGCGATTTTATATTCCCGTCAATTGTGCAGAAGGGTGACATGGTATCAGGCTTTGTTACAGGTGGGAAAAGTCCATATGTTGCAGCTAAGTTAAGAAGAGATTTTGAAGCAAATGTATCTGATAATATAGAGTATATATTAGATTATCTTTCGGAAATCAGAACAATTGCTAAAGAGCAGATAGATAATGACAGGAAAAGAGCAGCATTTATAAGAGAAGTTTCAGAATTCTGTATGAAAGCCGACAGAGTGTGCAGCAGCGAGGAAGAAAAAGCATTTTTACAGAAATATCTTGATAATGAGAGCCGGAAGATACTGCCGGGAGCAGCTCTTGTTGGTGCAGGCTGCGGTTCATATGAATTAATTACTCTTAAAGGCTTATCGGAGATAAGAAGGGCAGAGGTTATAGTGTATGATGATCTGATTGATGAGCATTTGCTGGAATTTGCACCGGAAAGCTGCGAACTGATATACGCAGGTAAGAGAAGTGGCAGACATTCTAAGGCACAGGAAGAGATTAATGAGCTGCTTGTTGCTAAAGCGCTTGAGGGTAAATATGTTGTGAGACTAAAGGGTGGAGATCCTTATGTATTCGGCAGGGGCGGCGAGGAAGCACTTGCGCTCAAAGCGCATGGCATACCTGTGCATGAGGTTCCGGGAGTTACTTCAAGTATAGGTCTGTGTGGAATGGCAGGAATTCCGGTAACACACAGGGGTGCAAGCCGTGGATTTCATGTGATTACAGGACATACGGCTGATAATCTTCCACCGGAGATAGAAGAAATCAGGTGGAAATCATATGCGAAGCTTGATGAAACATTTGTATTTCTTATGGGATTAAAGAGTATAGACATGATTACGGAAAAGCTGATGAGATACGGAAAGCCGTCAGATACACCCGTTGCTGTAATTCACGGTGAGAATACAGATGGTACATATGTAAAGCTTGTCGGAACACTTTCGGATATTGCAGAAAAAGTAAAGACAGCGGACTTCCCATCACCAGCCATTATAGTTGTCGGCGAGGTTGCAGCTCTTGAACTGACAGATTAAGGAGAATAATATGGATAAGGACAGACTGGACAGACAGATAGAGTTTATAAGAGAGATTGATAAGGAAAAGAGCATTGGCAGACAGACTTATCTGGCAGACGCTTCAAGAAAGGAAGATGACGCTGAGCATGCGTGGCATATGGCAATTATGACTGTGCTGTTATCAGAATACGCTAACGAAAAGATTGATGTGCTCCGCACAATGACAATGCTTCTTATACATGACCTTGTAGAGATAGATGCAGGAGATACTTATGCTTACGATGAGAATGCTAAGAAGACACAGCGTGAGCGTGAGTTAAAATGTGCTGACAGAATATTCAGTATTCTTCCAGAAGATCAGGGAAAATATATGCGTGAATTGTGGGAGGAATTCGAGGCACAGGAAACACCAGAGGCAAAGTTTGCAAGAACTATGGATAATTTCCAGCCTGTAATCTTAAATGATGCTTCAAAAGGTAAGAGCTGGGCAGAAAAGGGAGTTCATCTCAGCCAGATATTAAAGAGAAATGCAAGAACTGCGGAAGGTTCTGAAGAGCTGTGGAAATATTCTTATGAGAAGCTTATAAAACCTAATGTTGAGAAGGGGAATATTAAAGAGGATTAAACCTCTTTAATATTCATTGTGGGTGTTCAAGCATAACAACTATGCGGAATTCATGCTTTTCCTCTGAATAAGTATAATTGAGCAGACCATTATATTTATCAGCAATTCGTTTTACACTTTTAAGACCATAACCATGAAGGTGGTTATTATGCTTTCCAGAGTGGAGTCTGCCATCAGAGCCTAACGGAGAGGTGTCACAGGAATTAGCAATGCTTATAAGGTCAGCATTTCCGCCTCTTATGAGAGATACATTACAATCTATGTAAGGTTCATTGCAATGTATTGCAGATTCAATGGCATTATCAAGCAGATTACAAAATATAGAAGTATAATCTTCAGAAGGCAGGTATCCGAGAGTATTTGAACGGATATCTGCCTCAAAATTTATATTACAATTACTACATTTTTCGGCATATCTTGAAATAATAATGTTGAGTATATCAATGTTACAGTATCTTTTAGATTTTTTTAACGCTTCGCTGCCGAGAATATTATTAATATATTGAGATATTTTTTCTGTGTGATTTCCGTCATTAAGATTATTAATTGTGTTAAGATGATTCTTAATATCATGGATAAGAATATGCTGCTTTTCATTATTTTCCTGAATATATCTATAATATTCGACGGTATCATTTTCCTTTTGCAATTCAATCTGTAATCTTGCATATTCGACATTTTTCTTTGAAATGTCCTGTTGCAGATAGAATGTCAGGATATTGATTAGCAAAAGGAGTGTTAAGCAAATAAATATAATAATATTAGTTGAATAAGATATATTTGCATTAATACATATAGAACCAAGTAATAATGTGATAACGGTTGAGATAACTGGAATTAAATACAGCATTAGAATGCTTTTTTGAGGTTTATCATCTTTTAAATAATATGTCTGTTTGTCAAATATTCTGATCGCAAATTGAGAAACCAGAAGATAGACAGATTTACTTAAGATAACGAATGTTAAGCCAGAGCTATTATAAATGTTATTTTCGCGGTATAAATATATACTGATGTGAGGAAGGGCAGCAATAAGCCCTTCAGACAGTGCCATAATTATTGTTAAAGCAAGAGCATGAAAAACAGCAGGGTATATCTTTATATTGTAATTTAACACAATACAGATAAAGTAAATAATGAGAGAAAAAAATATATTAATGGCTGCATTTCCTAAAAATGAGACTGGAATAAGTAATAAAAAGAAACAGATTGTGATAAGAAAAGATAAAAATGTATTTCTTTTAGCTTCAAATAAGCGGTTGCAATACAGCCATAATATAATAGCTTCTATGAAATAAACAAATAAATAATATAATATTGGATTCATGTGTATTTCCTTCCTGATTCAACGGATAGTTGTAAGATATGCTGAGTAATTTTCATAGAATTTATTGAATTTACGCATGGCTATATCTGCACAGAAATTATTTTCTAAGTATATCTTGTTTGTTGTGTAGGACAAAATGTAATTCATATTTACAATATAACAGCGGTGACATTGATAAAAACTGCCAGATGGAAGCATTGATTTAATGACGGCCAGAGTCTGGGTAGTAGTATATTTATTAGAAGTCGTGTAGATTGTAACATTGCGGCAATGAGGATTAACTTCAGCCATAATGACATCTTTTACGGATATCGTATAGTTTGCACCCTGACATTTAATGATAATACGACCGCCAATAGAGTTATATTCAGATATGGCATCTTCGAAATTACGCATAAAACGTTTTTCTTCAAGAGGCTTTGAAATATATCTGAATACATGGAAACGCATAGCATCATCAAGATATTCCGGAAAAGAAGTAACAATAATTATTATTGCTGCTGGATAGGATTTTAGAAGGGTATTACCAACAGTAATGCCGTCCATACCAGACATCTGTATATCTAGATAGACAATATCAGGTCTGATACTGGAAGCTAGCATGTCTTCACCAGAGTGAAAAGTATAAATATCAGGCTGATTTATCTTATGTTCTATATAGTATTTCTCACATAGAGATTTAATCTGATTGCAGATCAGATTGTCATCATCACATATAAATATATTCATTATCCAATCTCCATAAATAAAATTATTATAATTATAACTTATTACTTGATTAAAATAAATGTGTATTTTGAGATATGATGTCATTTCAGACATGAAATATGTCATTTCAAGCATATGATATTGACTTAATTAAATAAACATGATAATAAAAGATTAAATAAAGCGTCGTTTTATTAGTATGTAGTATACGAGGAGGTATATTTTGAAAAAAAATAAGGCACAAAAGGTTGTGAAGGTATTAGATACAGTTTTAAAATTGGAAGCTAATTCTGCATCTTGTATGTTTGCATATGAACCTAAAGCACCTAAGGCATTAGAAAGATTCAAGAAAACAAAGTAATGGCATTGGGGAGAAACATAATTATTAACTGGTTGATAAAAAGCAAAGCTATTAAAGATGATGAGTGTGAACTATATGAGTATGCACTTAATAGTATGGTTTTGCTTTTATCACCAGCAATCATTTCCATTACGATAGGTTGCATAATGGGAATTCCAGTTAATGGAATATTTATGGTTATGCCGTTTTTATTTTTAAGGAAATTCAGTGGAGGATATCATGCACGACATGCATGGACATGTTTTGTGGGGTCGTCTATGTTAGTTACTTTTTTTTTATGGATTTCAATGAACATAAATAGTGGCATATTGTTATATGTGGTGACTGTTATTTCGGTTGTAGAATTATGTATTTTTTCTCCTATTCATTCAGATAACAGAGACATAGAAGAAAAGGAAAAGTATATATACAGGAAGATAGTTATGTCGCAGTTAGCGATTTATATTATTGCTGCAATAATGGCATATATATTCAAAAAAGAAATTTTTAGCATATGTATTTTTCTTGGAATAATACTTACATCTATAATGCAGTTACCAAGTGTGATTAAAATTTTTATATGTTGGAGGATTTTGCATGAAAAAAGAAAAACTAATGAAGAAAGCATTAACATTATTAATGGTATTATGTATGATGATACCAATGTCAATACCAGTTATGGCGGAGACAAATAGTCTGGAACAAGAAGAAATAAATGTTACCAGAAGAGATTATCGAGAAACTTATGATGAAGATATAAGTTTATATGTACCTCAGATAAAGGATACTATGTATGCACACATGTATATTATGTATTCTTATGAAGAAGGCAGTTGGTCTTATGTAGTATCAGATATACAACCAGAATTATCTGGGATTAGAACGGGAACTGGATATGCAAAGCCAACTGAAGTTCAAGGAAAAATTAAAAATAATGTTGTAGATTTTACCGTATGGTTGTCATCAGATTATGGATTGACGCTGGTAACGGTAAGAGCTGTGGTTGATAATTATGGGGATGTCACTGTATTTATTTTAAACATTTAAAGTATGTTGTTTACCGCAATCTGGAAAGTTAAAATATTATTACTTCACAGATTGCGGTTTTTAAATATGGGAGGATAGTTATGAAAAAAACACTGGTGGCGATTATGATATTATCAGCATGTGCTTTATCAGCATGTGGGAAAAATTATTCTGGAGAGGAAGTTACAACTGTTACTTATGAAAATAAATTTCCGGATTTTGCATATGATAGCAATGATTTTCAGTATTACATAAAAGATAATCATAAGGTGGTGGTAGCGGAAGACGGATATTATTTTGCGAGAAATTATAGTGTTAAGAGTGATAATATGATTAATTCTAAATATTATCAGGATGATTCGAAAGACAAAACAGGCAATTCAGACGAGAATGCTTATGGAAAAATATTATATTATTATGATGTTAATTCTGAGACGGTTACGCCGTTATGCAGCAAGATAGATTGTAAACATAATAATGTTGAGTGTGAAGCATATTTTGATGCAGGAGGAGAAAATGATGGTGGATTTGTTTATTATAAGCATAGACTATATATGATTTCATATGATGATACATCTGGAACTAAGCTGATATCCTTTGATGAAAATGGACATGACAAAAAGGAACATTGTGCAATTAATGATAATCCGGAATATGTTCCATATGGGGGCGGAACAAATGATTTGTGTATATTTAAAAATGCTGTGTATAGCTGGGGGAAAAGAACAGTTTCAATAGAATCTCAGACAATTGAAATTGTGTTATACAGGACAGATCTTAAAACAAATAAGACAGAAAAGATTATGAGTTATGAAAAATCAGCAGCGCAGAACAGTTATTTAAAAGATTTTGATTGCGATATACAGGCAGTAAAAGATACATTGTATATTAAAACATGTTCATATGATGAGAATGATGATATGTTCATATATACTATATATCGTACACAGGGGGAGAATCTGACAGAACTAATGAAATCATATGCACCAAGAGATTGCAATAAAAGAATTGAAGGAAATGAGTATGCAAGTATTAAGGGCTATGCTGTAAACACAAAATATATATATTATATAGACGAACTTAGTTCAGATAAACTTGATATAGAAGCCGCGTTATTCAGATTCAATATAAAAACAGGGGAAAAAGAAAAGATATATGACCTGCTAGATACAATGGCATATGATTTGCAATGCGATGATGATTATATATATATTAACAGAGCGTTATCTTCAGGACAAAGTGGAGAATTATGTATCATTGATAATGATGCAAAGATAATATATCAAAAAGAATATAATGGATATGCTAATCTTACAGCATGCGATGAAAGGTATATAATAATGAGTACAAATGATTCTGAAACAGCATATGATGAGTTTGTGGGGAAGGGAGAAGATGTAAGAGATGTTAATGAAATTAGTCTTTTGATGGTTATGTTAAGAAAGGACGAAATACTCTCTGAAAGTAAAAGCTGGAAATTAATGTATAATGGAAAATTCATGCAATAATGGGGCAATTATGTATGGTGGAATTTAAAAGACTGTTAGACAAAAGGTTTGCTATAATTATATTGATTGTTTCTGTTGTCTCTATTATTGTATTTTATCAATTTAATAATACAACAGTAATAGATAACAATACTTATTCAACTAAAACAATTTATATGTATTATAATCAAATGTTAAAAGATTATTATAATAATTGTGCAACGATGGATAAAAAAACAGCAAGCTTTAAGGCAAAAGCAAAAGTATATATGATACTGAATATGGCGGAATGGAAAGTCCTTAAAGATACTGATAAAGAAGTATATGATGCGGGGAGATACGAAGAAAAAATAAATAGATATCGGGAAACTGCTCCAGAAATTTATGACTATTTTATCGAATTGAATGAGGAAAAATTACTGGACGAATATTTAGATAATTCTGATGAAATAAAGGCAGCTCTTAAGCTGTATGATCAGAATATTGAATATGTTAATGGATATTATGAAGATTTAGATAAATATATTGCGCAGGCAGATACAATGCTTCGGTCAGGCATATATTCGGATAAAGCATCATTTGCACATATTAATATTTTAAAGTCGAAATATGATATAAAAAAATTATATAATGTATTTGTTAATCTGGATAACAGTGCTGCAATAGAAGCAGTTACATTAGCAAGTTCATATATTAATATATTGATTATTATAGCTGTTATGATTAGCGCATTTCGTTTTTTTGATGACAGAAAGAACGGATTGATATATATGATATATGCATCCAGACATGGAAGAATAGCGCTTTCAGTACAAAGAATTATTACGCTTGCTGTTATAAGTATTTTGAGTACTCTGTTTGTATATATGTGTGTATATTCTGTTGCATTTTACATATATGGTGGACTGGGATTTTTGGGGAATTCTTTACAGAGCTGGCATGCATATTCAACAATAAGTTTTACACATACTAAAGCTGTTTTTGTTTTATATATGATTTTGCTTTCTGCGTTAGCATTTTTTTTAACAGGATTACTGGCTTGGATTATAGCTGGTATATTTAGCAATGTGTCTATAGGAATGGGGATCGTAGTAATTGGATTTTTGACAGAATATATTCTGTATACAAAGATTTCAAGTAAAAGTTCATTCGTGTTCCTTAAGAATATTAACATATGGAGTATGATTTTACC
>CAVKBP010000006.1:16706-33765 GCA_963654395.1 Ruminococcus sp. CAG:382 | reverse complement strand
AAATCAGACATGGAATGCTTGCATTCCTATGGATGATTTTGAAATTTTATTTGGCGGATACGCCACACCGACAAAATGCGAAGCATTTTGGAGGTTGGCTCTGAACAGTTACACAATATGTCCATCATTTTAACGACTACATCATTACTTAAGCATTCCCTTAGGCTTAGCCTGAGCCTGCTTTGGCTGGTTCTTATTCTGTGCGTCATTCAGCTTGCCAAGTTCCTGCTTGATATAATATAAATTACTTCCCTCCTTCACCTTCAGAGTATCTGCTAAATTTCTAATGTCAGAAGAATGAATTCTCTTAGCATCATTGCCATAGGTAACAGTTTTATCCATATCCCTGATTGCGTCCCCAGCTTCCGGAAGCATTCTTAAGCTGTTCATTACCAGATAAGCTACTTCCTTACGAAGAGCGCCTGCATCAGTAAACTGTCCTGTAATCTCCTTGCGTAATGTACCCTTCCTTACAGAAGAATCCAGATGCTGTTCAAGATACTTCTTACATGCCCTATATGCCATAGCAGCAGCCTGTTTTACCTCATGATTAGTTTTAATCTCTTCATCTGTGCCACTGTAAGTAATCTGAGAATCATTAATCTGTGCCGGCTTGATATTGTACCTTGCAACAACCTCTGCATAACGATTCAATGCCCGCTTCATATCATTGAATTCCTCATGCTTATACTTTACTTGATTTTCAAGAACTTTGGCACAAAGTATAATATTGCCTCGTGCACTCATTTTTTCGTTGGTATCAGCAAATCTGATTATCGCACTTGATCTTTTCACAGGTTCATTAGCTTTATCAGCATCTACTGCAGCTTTTTTGTTCACATTCTTATCCTTGTATCTTTTTACCTTTGGAGATTCTTCATCACTCATAAGATTAACAATCTTATCATTACTATCCTTATACTTATCAGGATGAAGCATTTCATCTGCCACAAATTCTGCATATACTTGTTTCACTTTAATATCAAAGTCCTTGATACGCTTAACATCTTTGTGCGTAACCTCTTTCTCAAGCTGTGCTATGATATCTGAAGTTAAACTGCTGTCAGGATATTTCTTATTCCAGCGCAGTAATGCTCCTGCAAATATAACTTCATCTTCAATCAGTAAATAAGGCTGCCTGTACTGTTCTCCCATACGATCTCCATCAAAGCTGTTTTCCAGATCTTCTTCTTTGACAGAGTTCCTGTCTTTATCATTCACCTCAACATTAATCTTGTTATTATTATTCGATGATGTGTCAATTATATTTTCATTCTCATTATTAAGGATAATCTCTTTTTCATCTTCTTTCTTATCCTCTTTCACTGACTCACTAATCTTATTATTTCCTTTTTGTGCCTCCCACGCTATTTTATTCTTTATTTTTTCCAGAAAAGCATTCTTCCTGCTATCTAATGTCGCTACTTCTTCACTTAAGCTATACCTATTGCTGTTAAATATGTTATTGCTGTTAGTGTTAATGATATTATCACCTGACTCATCGGACTCCTTCACAGCTTCAGGCTTCTTTTCGTTCTGCTTTTTCTGCGCCTCTTTTTCCTGACGCGCTCTTTCCTTTCTCTCTTCCTCCTGCTTCTTTTTAAGTCTGGCTTCTTCAGCCTTTTTCTCAGCAGCTACAGCCTTGTTAAGATTCTCCTTAATCATATTGTAATTATTCTTCAATTCCTTAAGCTCAGGCTTATCAACTGTATAGATAACTTTAAGCATATTAGCCTTTTCATTATTGAGGGTGTCAATCACATTTCTAATATTAGTGATATTTTCCTCTAGCTGCTCAATAAGCTCCTTGTGAGTATTCTCTGCTTCCCTGAGAACATTAACGCCAGCCTTCTTCCATTCTTTGCATTTAATCTTATCATCAGCATTCATGCTCTTTAACTGTTTATCAAGCTCGTCATATTCCTTAATCAGATGCTGTGTAAGAAGAACTCCCTTGAACTGTGTCAAGCCTTTAGCTATACCCTTACGGTCAGTCATATCATCTGGAAAATCCACCTTTGCATTAGCCTTGTGAATAATATCTTTTACTAATGCCAGTGAAGTGTTAATGCTGCAGAACATGTCTATAGCTTCCTCAGACTTAAGCTCTGGCTTAAACTCGCCCTTACTTCTATATATGTCATTATACTTCATGAAATCATCATTGTGTGTACTGAGCCAGCCAGTCAGAATATTCAGGCTCTTTTTAAATTCGTCCTCAAGCTTTGTGTCTTCAACCAGCTTACCATTTTCATCCTTCTTAGAAAGTACACCAGCTTCCCTGCAATACTCGAATATCGGTACCAGAACATCATCCTCGAAGAATGGTCTTTTATCGATAATAATCTTATTATCTACAGGTGTATAATTACTACTATCATCTTTAATAAATACATCATCCTCGAATGCCTCTATATAATTTAAAATCTTAGATTTTGTTCTAAAGGCATAATCTTCCTTTACTTTTATATCAGGCTTATTACCAGAATACATTACAACCTTGACAACTCTGTCAATGTAATCATTAATATACTGCTTTGGCAGCTCAGCATACTTTTTCAGGTTACGCTTTACACCTTCTCTTGTTAAGTCTGGACGGTCGTTAGGATTAACAACATTTCCCATAACATATCTGTCACCTTTTGCTTTAGATACTCCCTCCATAAGAACATATTCAGCGCCAAAGTCAGGATCAGTAATATCCTTGGCAACACCTGCAGCGGTTAATTTCTTGCCATCCATATGCCTGATAACAGCATCATTATCCCTGACATATTTAACTAATTTTTTAATATTAGCTTCAAAATCACCGTATCTTTCAAATTCTGCAAATCCCGTATTCTGGTATAATTTGAACATCTTGCCAATATCATTCTTAAACTTATCAAAATCAAATGCATATTCCGGATCAGGCTTGCCAATTACTTTTTCTAATTCATCAATACTCTTCTGATATTCTCTTGCCATATTATCATATGCAGCAGCTTCCTCTGCATATTTCTTAATAGCGGCTCTTAGTGTTCCTGGCTTTTCCTCGCTTACATCCTCCGGAAACATCCATACAGGAGGCTTTACCTTGTCCTTATTCCTGTAATCCGGAACCATCTCATTGAACGAAACAGGAAGAATATTCTTAATCTTTTCCGTTACTTCCCGGAATACTAAACGGTTGCAGTCTGCAAGTCCATCAGATGCCATGAACATATTTCTGAGATCCTTACGCAATCCATTAATATCTTCTATATAGCTTTTCTGCTCTTCGCTGGCTTCAGCCTTGCTGTATTTCCATATTGCCTTAATAGCGTTATATGCGGCATCAACCTCTGGATTGTATACCTTTAATATACTCTCATCAAGACCATCCTGTACTTCCTTGATTTCATCAGCTTCAATAGTGTTCCAGTCAGCTTCAGGCTTATCCAGTCTCCTGTATATTACATGATTAAATGCATTTAAAAACTTATGTGCTTCATGCAATTCCCATGGCTGGTTAGCCAGTAGCATATCATCGTTCGGAACAGGATTTTCAATTATTCCTTTACCTAACATATTGGTTACGGCAAGACATTGTCTTGCATCTTTTCTTAATGCGCTGCCAATTGCTATTGAATCTGTTTTTCCTTCTTTAGCTTCTCTTTCAGCCTCAGCAATGTCATTCAATAAAGTATTATAAGCCTCTATTGCCGCTTCATGATTAAAACACTCCGCTTTATTAACTTCAGCATACTCTTTATTAAGATCCTCAAGGGCTAATTTCATATCATCCTTGTCTAAAGGCTCGCCAAACTGCATTCCCATGATTACTTTCTTACCCTTCTCACCCTCCCTTTCTGGCTGAGAATATCCCATCCTGTATCTTCCGGTATATCTTGTCCAGTCAATTGTTATATCTTTTACATATGGCATAATAAAATCCTCCTTGAATGTATTGATTACTTACATTTCTTTCATGCACACATAATATCACACCAATGTAGACAAAAGTGAGACAAATAAAAAAGATGATGCCAGAAAACACCATCTTTTTCAAAAATTAATTTTCAGTTATCTATGCAGCCGTTCTGCCTCCGCCACACTCTTTTCATGAATGGCAGCCTTTAAAAGCTCCTGCTTCTGCTTCTGTTTTAATTTCATGAGCTTTCTTTTATATCTCATTTCCATCTCGGCTTCCCACAGCCTCAGCGCCTCTTCACGCCATTGAAGCCATGTCAGCAGCTCTTTCTTATCCTCCGGTCTGGGATGCTGCATTTCCCATATTGAAAGAAAATCTTTTTCTGACATATCACTCATAGTAATCTCCATTCTTGCTCGTTTTTCAGGGCATTGTGTGAAAAATCTTTGATTTTTCACACTGTTCTCCATTCCGCGGCGTACATAAGTTACTTCAAAATATCGAGTGCAAGCATTGTAATATCATCAAACTGTGGTGCGTCCTGAACGAAGCCGTCTATATCACTTCGTACATCCTTAAGCAGTCTCTGTGCATCCGCTCCACTGTCAGCCGATTGGTTCAATGCATGAAGCATACGGTCTGTTCCGTACAATTCATTATTACTGTTAGTTGCTTCGGCAACACCGTCTGTATAGACGAAAAGTGTATCGCCCTCATTAAGTTCAAATGTGTACTCTTTATAAGAGAAATCCTCAATATAAGCAAGTACAAGCCCATGAGGATCCTTGAACAGCTCAAAGCTTCCATCCTTACGGCGGATAGCCGGAAACTCATGTCCTGCATTAGCTGCTGTCATAGTATGTGTTGATATCTCATATATTCCAAGCCATGCGGTTACGAACATATCCGCCTCGTTATTCTCACACAACTGGTTATTGACATTTTCAAGCACCTGCTTAGGTGATACACCTGTCTGCGCCTGATTCTTAATAAGTGTCTTGGCTATAACCATGAACAGCGCTGCCGGAACACCCTTTCCTGAAACATCCGCTATTACAAGTGCAAGGTGGTCTTCATCCACAAGGAAGAAATCATAGAAATCTCCTCCAACCTCCTTTGCCGGATTCATGGATGCATACAGGTCGAATTCCTTTCTCTCAGCGAATGGCGGGAATATCCTAGGAAGCATGCTTGCCTGAATATCCGTAGCAACATTAAGCTCTGCCCCGATACGCTCCTTTTCTGCTGTAACCTCTGAAACCTCTTTGATGTAATCACAGATTTCTCCATACATGCTTTCAAATGAATGTGAAAGCCCTTCGATTTCATCACTGGCATGAATATTAATCTCAAATTTCTTCTCTGTTCCAAGATTATTAACTAAGTCTTTAGTTGCGCGGCTCAGCTTCTGGATTGGAACCAGAATCTGCTGCTTTAAGAACAGATAAAAGCCTACAGTAAAGCCTGCTATTACAACTAAGAGACTGACAGAAATCGTTGTGAGGAATCCGCGTATTGACTTGTTGATTCCAGGCATTGAATAGTCAACACCTACAAGCGCCACAGGATCTCCATTGCTGTCAAATATAGGATAGAATGCAGAAGCTATGTAACCATATACCTCATCCCTTGATATAAGGATTTTCTCCTCTGGCTCCTGCTGGAATGCCATCATGGAAGCTTCCTTACCGTGCTTCATGTAGTCCTCATGCTCTCCTAGACCACATCTTAACTGCTCTTCATCTGTATCCCATACATATACCAGATCTTCCTCCTGTGGGATGAACACATAATAATATTTAAGACCGGAATTCTCCTGTATTACGCTTAAATATCTTTCTATCTCATCATAGTAATCATCTGTCTCACCTGTCTGTATATATTTAGTAACCTTATCACCATCTATATAGACAGCAGCCGACTTGGCATAGGAAAAAGCCTGATCGCTGTAGCTCTTAATTGCGCTCTGTCTGTACTGTATTACAACGACTAACGAGGTTGCAACCATGATAAGCACCGAAAAGACAACAATTGAAAGCATCGCAATCGCCCCAAGCTTGCGTTTCTTTTTCTTTTTCATATCCATTCCTTAATCTTGTCCTTTAATTTCCTTTTCCATAATTCTGCTATAAGAACTGAAACTACTGTAATTGCAGCAGCTATAAATAACACATAATACATTGGTAGAAGCTGTGTGCCTCTTACCAGATATAATACCACATTTATGCTTACACTTATCAGTACCCAGTGGATTACATATACAAGCGTCATATCAGTTCCCAGACGGTGTATTATCCTTATTCCCCGCTCTGAAAGCCTGCTGTTGACTGCATGGTGTATTCCAAGAAGTGCTATCGATACGACTATACATATAAGCGCATCCGGTAATATAACATGATAATAGCAGTTCTCGCCCTCACCGAACATTCCATATGAGCTGCTGATTCCCCATATAAAGTATATCAGTGCTATTACTGCACATGCCGGAGAAATCGTCAGGTAGAACCTGCTCTTATTCTGCACATAGCGCAGGCATTTACCAAATATGTATCCTGCTATCGGTACTATTATCCAGTTCAGGAATACGAAATCTGATATTACATATCCTGCCGCATCCTCTGTTCCTATGAAATAACCAAGAACAATATTTCCAAATGGTGTTCCGACATCTGTGCCATTTAACAGCGTTCCTGCCAGCGAACACACCAAGCCTATGGCTAACATACCCATATCAGGCACCTTTAAGCGTATAAGCAGTGCTATAAAGAAGAATGCCATTCCGGCGAACTGGAATATATCGTTGCAGAATGTCTTATATAACAATGGCTGTATATATTTCTGTGTATCTCCTGATATTGCATATCCGATAAGATATGGTATCGTAAATCGGCATATATTCAGTAAAAATCCTGCAATAAACAGGTTCGCTGCCCTCTGGACTGATGTAACGAAATCATGCTTTCTTGCGTAGACCATACACATTCCCATAAGGAACATTAGTGGTGGTGCCGCAAGCGGTCCGCCTATAATTGTGTCAAATACATAGGGAAGTCCTGAACATAAGCCCTCCTCTGATGTACATTCAATGGTGCAGTGAATTGCTGCAACCATGAAAAGAAACATCATTCTTATGGAGTCCATCTCCGGCTGTCTGCATGTATTAACCGGTTCTTTTGCAAATATTGGTCTTTTATCCTTTATCATTCCAATGTCACCTCAGATATAGCATTAGATGTTCCTTTAACGTGAAGCTTAATCTCCTGGTCGTGTATCCACTCACCCTCTTCTCCCATGATTGTGTTGTAGAATACCACTGTAGTTTCCCAGTCGCCATCTGCCATAGCCTGCACATTTGCTGTACTGGTGCTTCCTGATGAGAACACATTTCCAACTGAAAGAAGCTTCTCGTCATACTCCGTCTCCCATACAATATTTTCCGGCTTGACAAGCTCAAGCTGTAGCTGTGAGCCGCTAATCTTATATTTAACTTCACAGGTATCATTAGTTAATGTCTGCATAACTGCGATATCGCCAGCCTCTGCGGTAATGTCCCATCTGTTCTTATCGTTCTTTACGATTTCAAGTGTAAGCCTGTAGGTCATAGTATCGTTCTGTCCGTTATCAGAAATCTCATAATATGCAAGACTCCATGACATACGCTCAGCGTCATCACCTATCAGAATCTCATATACAAGCTCTTTGCCCTTCTGACGCTTCTTACTGCTCTGTAACTGGTCTGTATTATTAGTCAGTATGACGAATCCATCATCTGACACATTCTTAGTGTCCACGCGGACCTCAACAGTGTGGCTGTTTTTCATCCGGTAGCGGAAAGGCGCGCTTGTCTGCGCGCCCCCACTTTTCCAACTGGTGCCGGTATATATGAATATCCGCCATATGCCACATATAATTGCTGCCAGAAGAACTACTCCCGCTGCTATACAGATTTTCTTATGATTTTTAATCCACTCTAATATATTATGCATAATGTCCTCCATCTAGTTCGCGGTTGTGCTCTGTGATGTACTTTCCTGTGCCGTACTTTGCTGTGTCGTACTTGTTGTACTTTCTGTAGCTGCCTCTGTCGTACTCTGTGCAGCTGTCTTAACCTTGACTGTGAACTTGACAACAGCCTCTTCCTTTGTCTTGGAAGCTATAATATGAAGCTCATAATCTCCTGTCTCAAGACCTGCCGTAGCTATTGTATATGTATAACCATTAACGGTTACTGCATTATTCACAGACGCTATCGCTCCTGAACTCTCTTTCTTGTAAAGAGTATATGTAACAGGCTCGCTCGTTACATTAGATGAATAAGCTGCATTTACTGTAAGAGTATCTCCCTTAGTCAGTGCAAAATTCATATCTGTGTTAGTAGCTGTTGGAAGAGTTATACCCTGTTCATTCTCATCAGCCGGATGGCTCGTTGCTGAAACAACAAGTGAACCACTTACAAGACTGATATCGTAACCCTGGATAGTTATCTGCTTTCCTACAGTCTTAGATATTGTCTTCGTCTCACCGTATCTGTTATATTCAATCACTGCCTTGGCAAGCGGATATACAGTTCCTGTTCCGACAGTCTGTACATGTATTCCTGTAATTGCCTTGACATCTGAAAGCATCATTGATAAGTCAATAGAGCTTCCTGCTGTAAATGTGCTTGTATCTCCAATCCATGCCTTGACACTTGGTATTCTTCTTACAATCTCATTATCTCCGTTCTCTGAGATGTATGTAATTGTTACTGAAAGATCCACATCAGAATTCATGCTTGTCTCATCCGCTGTAAGTGTAAGCGTTGCCGGAACAAGTGAACCTGCTGCAACTGTGTCAGTGTTAGTAGGACTAAAGGTCTGTGCCACATTAGATATATTACTGTTAATCAGGAAGCTGTACCAGCCTGTTAAAGTACGCGCATTATATGCTTTCTTTAACTCCTGCTCATAAGTGCTCCATGCATTGTTAGAAGCATTTATATCCGGCTTGGTAAGGTCAACACTCGAATCATTCGTGTAAGTACCTACTGTTGCACTCTCTATTACACCTTCGACATCATCAATTCCGGCAATCCTTATATCAGTGATTTCCCTGACATACGGAATGTGGAAATCTATCTCTGCCATCAGGTTACTTGTAAGGTTGTTGTACTGCTCATCTGTCAGATATACATAAGGTGAATGATATACCTGGTCATCATCTGCAAGTGAGCTCTTAAAGCCGATAGATACTGCAACATTCTTTCCTGCATCTGTTAAAGCCTGATTAGTTATTGAGCTTCCGAAGTACAGTGACACTGTCTGTGTCTCCTGATTCGTTACCTCGGTAGCCGCTGAATAATAATGTGCCAGTGAAAGGTCTGCATTCTTATTGTTCAGCAGATATGTTCCAATCAAGGTTCCAGACCTTACATGCTGGATAACGATTCCATCACCATACAGCTTCGTCGATACACCATTATTAGCTGTAGCCACTGCCTTTAACTGCTTCATTCTTACAAAGCTGCTTGCTGATACACCAAGCACATAATAGTATTCACCATTATATCTCAAGCTTGATATACCATTCTGGAAGGTTGTTCCATATGCATTATTGTAGAAGAAATCAGTGCTGACAGTATAATTATCTAATGATACTCCGTCATCTGATTTAGGTTTGACGAATATATTAAGCGTATCATTAGTACCCTCAGGTCTTCTTGTAATTGTTGCCGTAGGATAATTGCTTGCGTCTGATGTATCTATATTAATTTTATTCTCACCAAAATTAATTCTTACATCTGTCTTGGTTCCCTGAGCTGCTGTAACTGAATATGCCGGAGTGTTATCATTATCCTGTGTAGTAAGATTTTCCATCTTACCTGTATATTCATACTCGCCCTTATCGTTAAGTATCATATCACCTAGTGAGCTGACCTGTCGTACAGCAACCGAATTAATCTTCCAGGTACTTCCGTTATCGTCACATACACTAAGCGTCAGGCTGTCAACCGACTGCACATCTGGTAAATCTAAGAAGAACCGGTCAACTGAGCCACCTCTGAACATCCTTGCGGTGTTGGATTTACATACTCCGCCCTCCTTAGTTGAAGACATCTGCATGTAAGAATACATCTGTTCAACCATATCAAAGGATATTGATTTACTCTCATTAGCAGAATTCGTGTATCTTAATGTAGCCTGTACACTTCCTGAAAACTGCTGTACACCCTTATCGTATTCGCCAGTAGTAATTACGAACATGAGCTTGACATTATATGAATACTTGTTGACTGAATAGCTGCGGACAAGCTCGCCCTCATATCTACCAGTATTGTCTGTCGAATTGCTCTGTCCCTCTTCCTTGTAGTTAACACCTACCCAGCCAGGGCTTGTAATAGACCATGAACGGCTTACTGCACTGGTTCCCTGCTGTGTAACTGTAATCTCCTCGATATTTAATTTATCATATATATCACTGCTAGAGGATGTATCATCAGGTATAATATCTACTGATACAAGCTCGCCATAGTTCTGGTTCATTGCGATAGAAAAACGCTCTGTCTGTCCTGTCCTGAATCCATCACTTGATAACTGCTGGTTAGCAAGCACATATGCACTGCTTCCGTTCTCGAAGTTTAACTTGAAGTAGAACAGGTTCTTAGAACCGCTGTCTCCATTAGTCGCATCTGAAGCAGATGAACCTGCAACTGTTACATCCACATTATAAGTTACCTTGCTTACATTAAAGCCAAGGTCTGAACAGGCTTCCTTGTAGCTTAACTCCTTCTTAGTTGTATCCCATGTCTGTGAAGTAGAATCTGTATCCTCAACTACGCTCTGTGATTCAGAGAATTCTATATCCTTGCTTCCTCCTGCCGGGATAAGCACACTGCTGTTACTTGAAGTAAGCTGTACTGATGTAACCTCTCTGTTAATCAGATGGTCAACACTGATATCAACATTGCCAACTGCAACTGCCGCTGACTGTCCAACCGTAATAGTCCTGTGCTTCGTTCCTGTTACCCTTGCTATGCTGACATTCTGTATCTGCCATTCTTCTCCACCGCTTATTGAAAGCTGTACACTCTTAAATGTATCTACATTTGCTAAGGATACAAGGAATGTAAGCTTGCCATTTGCCTTCATTCCTGAATAATATGCATAACTTTCTGGATTAGTTCCGCTTCCTGACCAGTATCCATAGAATTCAGTAACCTTATCCTTTACGCTGTAGGTTTCAGAAGCAACTGTAGTATTCTGGTTAGTATCGCTGTCATCAGTTACAACAGAGGATGTGCTTCCATATGTCGTATAATTGAATTTAATTGAAACATCGCCTGTACTTTCTGCCGCTTCAAAGTTGTCTGTAGTTATCTGTACAAGATACAGATTAGACACATCAGACTTATTCTCCGGAAGTGTATTCCTGCTGCTTGAATTATCAGTCATAGGAAATGATAATGTATCACCGTAGCTTACTTGTCTTCCTGACGACAGCTTGTTGTGATAATAGCATACCGGAACAGCGTCGCCATTACTACTGCTGCTTATATCGAACCCAAGCTCTCCATTAGAAACAGAAGGTGTTACATTTACTTCCAAATCCTTGTAAAATGCGATATCAGTAATCGCCATGCTGTCATTAAGCTCTGAGGCTTTCTCTGACACAGTAGTATTGTCTGCTGATGCCGCATTATTCTTGTAGCATAATGCTGATGTTTCGTCATATCCAAGCGTAATCTTAACTCCACTGTTACCGCTGTTAGAATCAGTTATCAGGCTGTCGAATTTCGGAAGCCTGCACTGTACCATAAGCGTATTTCCCTGCTGTGCAAATGCATTGACAGTATTATTACGCGCGTCCGTATCCGCATATTCCTTGTTAAGTCCTGAAATTACAGGTACTGATACGCCATGTGTATCTCCGTACGTGTCCACATAGTAAAATGTTGCTGTAAGTAAATCTGTTGCAACAGCATTTCTGCCTGATACATCTAAGGACTCAAGACCAGCCATATACTCGTCGGCTATATTCATCTGAATCCAGAAGTCATCCTCACCTGCACTATTGTAGGTTGAAAATGAATCCTTTACATTCTCGATATAAGCGTCAGCATCTGAGTCATCACTAATGGTAAATACCTTGCCGCTCGCCCACTGAAGACCGAAATTACCTGACATCTCAAGCATCCTTGTTCCTCTGTAAGACGGTCTTAGCATGCTTGTACCCTCAGAATAGCTTACAGTAGATATGGCATTATTGTCTGTAGTTATCTCTATGAGACGCATGCCCTGGATATCCCAGCTTCCTGAATTAGTTGTGATAATATTAATCGATTCAACCGAATCAATGTTGTCATATGGCATAAAGAAAAATGTCTGTGTTTCATACTTTAAGAACGCTGAACCATACGCATCAATCCATGCCTTCTGGTCTGCTGTAATAGTATTAATGCCATCCATACTCATAGCATATTCAAGACTCTGTGAAAGAATAGATTCTCCATTAGAGTCTCTCATATTCTGTGAATATATCTGCGTCTTGTTATTGCTCGTATATGTAATAACAATCGACTGGACATTGGCAATGTCTGTTCCGACAGAGCCTGTTGTAATCTCCAGCGCATACATCTTCTTACTTGAGGATACATTTATTGTATCCGCAGCATGTACTGATGATGGCACAGAGCTTACAATCAATGCTATGGCAAGCAGACTTGCGAATAATTTCTTAGTTACTTTCTTAATACTCATACATCTGCCTCCTTTAAACAATATGAAGCAATCCTGAAAATCCTGTCATTTCAAATACTTCCATAACCATAGGATTCACATTGGATAATTCCAGTTCTCCACCCTTTTTGCTCATAGTAACATGCAGTCTCTTAAGAACTCTTAATCCGGCTGATGAAATATACGCCAGCTTCTCCATGTTAAGTGTCAGCTTATTAAACCTTTCACTAATCTGATTAAGCACATTCTCTGCGTCTGCTACTGTAGACGAATCCAGTCGTCCGATTAAAAGCACTTCTCCGTATTCACCATGATTGATTAATTTAATTTCCATTATACCTTCCTCCTATATACTATCGATTTTTAACAATATAAGAAGCTAATTCTTCAAGAGAAATATCAATTACATCCTCTCCATATACTTCCATCATGTCAATAGGGTTAATGCTCTCCATCTGTTTAGCCTGTTCCATAAGGAGACTAAATATATCCATAGAGCTGTCATCATCTGATGAGTCACCAGAAGAATCCTCTGATTCATCATCACTGTATGACTCTTCCTCATCATCTGATGAGTCACTGTCGTTATCCTCTGAATCGAATCCGCCAAGCAGGCTCATGAAGTCATCCATGTTCTCATCATCGTCATCTGATTCAGCTTCATCATCGTCATCATCATCGCCGAACATATCATCTGAATCCTCGTCGTAATCAGATGTATCCTCCGTATCAAATGTGTCATCCTCATCAAATGTTTCATCTTCGTCATATGTTTCATCTTCATCGAATAGCTCATCCTTGTCAAATGTGCTGTCTGTATAAGATGTCTCTTCTTCATCATATGTATTATCTGTATCAAATGTATCCTCTGTATCAAGAGTATCAAACGGCTCTTCCATATCTTTAAGTTCATCAGCCCTGACTGGCTTAGCCTTAACACCAGAAGCCGGAACAACTGACGCATTGGCAAGCTCTCTTAATACTTCATCATGAACAGCCTGCTTAATCTGCTCAAGCATAGCCGCATGCGAGAACTGTCCAAGTGCCTGTGTAAGCAGCTTCTCAAGCTCAGTAGGCTGCTGTCCGGAATTGCTACGCTGTGCGTTGGCATTTTGCATGCTGGTATTCTGCATACCAGTATTTTGCATTCCGGCATTCTGTATGCCGGTATTTTGCATACCAGCACCCTGCGGCTCCTCTGTATAAGTAACAGCCTGTGCCGGTTCTTCTGTGAACGATACCGCTGACGGACTTGCTGTCTCTTCTGTAAATGTCACTCCTGTCGGTCTTGCTGATTCCTCTGTGAATGTCACTCCTGTCGGTCTTGCCGTTTCCTCTGTGAATGTCACTCCTGTCGGTCTTGCTGTCTCTTCTGTGAATGTCACTCCTGATGGTTTTACAGCTTCCTCTGTGAATGACACTGCTGATGCCGGCTTTGCTGCCGCCGCCTGCATAGCTGATTCCTCCGGAGTCATCTCTGTAAACAGTACCTTCTTGGTAACTCTTACAGGCTCTGCCGACTTCTCCTGACGAACCGGACGATTCTTTTCCCAGAGTGTACGGCTGTCTCCAACGAAGTCCTCCCAGTTCTCTGCACCGCCTATTCCAGTGAAATAAGCTGACTGGTAATTCGTATTCTGGAACATGTCAACTACAGGCTTCGGAACCTCTACCCTGAAAGTAGAACGGCTTGAAGGTCCCATAACTGCAAATGCCTGACCTCTCGGAGCCATAAGAATCTGCTCCTGCTCCATCTCATTAATTCCACCTGCTTTTTCATACAATGCACACAGATCATGCATATCATTAGGTGCAAGTGAGAAGATAAGGCTGTACTGGCAGGCATTGATAATCGCTGTTGATTTTCTTGCGATTTCCTCGCTGCCGACGAAATCCTTAATGTTCTGTGTAATTACAATCTGCATACCATTGTACTTTCTGATACGCTTAGCAAGCTGGAACATGAAGTCCAGCGCGATAGGAAACTTCGTATCAATAAATACATGCGCCTCATCGATTGCAACTACAACCTTTCGGTTCAAGTTATATTTAGTATTGTAATCCCTGTTCTTAATAATCTCATTGTCTATATATTTAAGAACAAGAAGCATCTGTGCATTAGCAATAGTTCCATTTCTGTTAGCCAGAAGACTCTGGAAGTTAAATACTGTGAAGTTCTCATCAGTAGTAATTGTTGATGGACCATTCCAGATGTTGGCATTTCGTCCACCAGTTGAAAACTTCGCAATATAGTTCATCAGAGAACGGAGAATCGTTCTGATATATGCATTATCCGTCTGCTGGAACTCTGCAAGTATCGCATCATAGAGGTCGTCAAATATCGGATAATCATCCGCTGTAAGCACTGACAGATCCGTCTCTGATGTAATACCGAAATTCGTATACATACGGTCAACCAGATTGTTAAGATACTCTAAGGCATCTTTTTCACAATCCGGCAGAATCTGTCTGAAGAACTCTTCCAGGAATTGCAAATGTGTTGCATAACTTCCTGTTACTGATGCGCCCTCCTTAGTATCATCATCAAGTGCAGTAATAATATGGAACGGATTAATTCTTCCATGCTGTGCATTACCTACATTGATGAACTTACCATGAAGATTCTGTGCTAACTCTGAATACTCATTCTCCGGATCGAGAATAAATATCTTGGCATCCTCTGCCGCTAGGTTAGTAAGTATATCCTTAGTCGCGTAAGATTTACCCGAACCAGATTTACCTACGATAACCATGTTGGAATTGACACGCTCATTATCCCTGCGGAAGAAATCCACGAATACTGGAACTCCCTCGCTGCTTCCGAGCTTGAAGCCTCCAACATCAGATACATTTGCAAATACCCACGGATATGCTGCCGCAAGTGAGTTACTAGGAATTCCTCTTGCGTCCTTAGGTAATGGATCCCAGCCGCTAATCTGTGAGCCTATGAAAGCCTGAACCTGGTTAAATTCCATATTCATCATACGGAAGCCATGCTCCTGATACAGTCTGCGGACTGCTTTTCTCATATTGCCAAATGTAGATCTGTTAGATTTAGGTGGCTGCTTAATCTTAGGATTATTTCTTGTTCCTGTTAAATCATAAGCAGTAACATATATATTTACCTGCAGCAGATTCTCATTTTCCTGCTGCAATGTGGCAAGCAATTCACTAAGAGAACCGATATGCTCCTGTAATTCAAGCACCTTGGAATCGAGGCTTGTAGACCTTAACTGTCCTCTAAGCTCTGCGAGTGAACGGTCGATTGAACGCATAGCCTTATCGCGCTCCATAGGCTTACACTTTACAACTACTTTAGTAGCCGGAAGCGACATAACTGTCGCAAGCCATGCATCATCTACCATTGTAGGATATGAACTTACACGCATATTATATGTCTGTATGTTATTAACCAGTACCATTCGCGGGCGTATATCAACCGACTGTGGCATGGCATATGTTGCATAATCCTCCGGGCGGACCTTTTCAATAGTTCTCTCGTCAAAATCTATTTCATTAGTATATCTTAAAAATACTGCAATTTCCTTATCATTAAGTCTTTTTGCGTCGATTTCTCCATAACGCAAAGAATCAAGAGCGTTACGCACCTGTGCATCCAGTTGTCTCTTGTCGCCCTCATATAAAACCATATAATAAAATGGTGCGACTACCGGATCATCATGACACAGCTTATGTAATTCATTAATCCGGTCATACAACACTTCTACACGTGCCTGAAGCTCCTGCTCATTAATCAGACCACTCTCAAATGAATGGCGTAACTCGTCTAATTTATCATATTCTTTATCAAGATACGCATCATAATTGATAGGTCTTTCAATCTTTACAATATTAGTCGAGTACTCAGAGTTGATACTTCTAAGCACCTTACCAACACCAGCCTCAATTGATACTGTTCTTCTGTGTCTTGAAAAGAATCTGAATTCAACAGGTGGAATCTCAATTACAGCGCCATAATACTTGCCACTGTAACTGATTCTTCCATCCTTGATTTCACTGAATGGGATAATGTCCTCCATCGGATGACCTTCCCTGTTTTCAGACTTATTCAAAGCATGAGCCTTCTTCTTTTCAGCGCTTCTTTCTGCACGCGCCTTCCAGATTTCATTCTTCTCATCTTCTGGTACTTTTTTGTCTTTTAACTTCTTATTCTCTGCCTTGTAAAGGGCAGCTTCAGCCTTACGCTTTTCTTTCTTTTCTTTCTTTAGCTGTTCCTTTGATTTTGCAGGTGCTTCTGGCTCTTCACCGTCATAGAAATCCTCTATCTTTTCTTCAAGGGATTTATTTCTAGTCTCTATAAATATAGCATTATCATCAAGCATTCTCTCATAATTTCTCTTATATGAGAAATGTCTTAAAATGTGCATGATATATATATAGTTAGGTGTAGCGTCAATTCTTACTATCAGCCCTGCAAATAAAAATACAATTC
>CAVKBP010000006.1:0-16696 GCA_963654395.1 Ruminococcus sp. CAG:382 | reverse complement strand
ATAGAATCTGTATGGAATACTGGAAAGCAGAACTGCAATCACCATCGCAATGCCGATTGTGCCCACTATGATATCCCATATGGAAATGCCTTTGAAAAATTCAATTTTAACCTTTGTTTTTCCTGGTATTAACCGCATATCTGCTTTCCCCTTAATAGTTTCGTTTTACTGTTAGCTGTTATTATAATTCATATTTTAGTTCTTGTCATCACTGATGTTGTTATTTCTTAGTGGTGGCGGTGTACTTGCATAATTCGTGCTGACATTCATATTACTGTCCATCTGCACTGCACCTGCTGGCTGGTTATTATTATTAATAATATTATCATTTCCTGCCGCATATGAATTATTGTTTTCGTTAACAGGCTGGGTTCCTACTGTCTGTTCCTGCTGGAATCCCATCTGCACCTCTGGCTGTGAATCATCCAGTATCGATTCATTCTGGTACACTGCTGCATCGTTAAATGCTTCGTTACTGATTATCGGTTCATCGTAACTACTGCCAGCATCATTTACCGGTTGTCCATCATTTACAAATGTATCAGGATTAATTTCATCTCTGCCATATGATGAACCCATACCCTCGTTATGAATATTGCTATTCATATCAGCAGATGTATCAACGAAGCCTTCATTGTTGCCCCCGGCTGAGATATTCTCTCCTCCGACTGGTGCATCTCCACCCGCAACATTTCCGTTACTAACTGGTGATGCTGATTCTACACTAACGGCTGGCCCGTCGCCACCTGCCTGACTAAAATTTCCGCCTACACCTTGACCTTCACCGCCGACTGAATTAAAATCTCCGCCTGCTGCTTGACCTTCACCGCCTGCAAGAGGACTTTCCTGGCTGAAATTATCTGCCTCTGTGAATGTTCCTGCATTAGCGTTATATATGTTGCCTGCCGGAGATGTTCTATTTCCACCTATATTGCTGCTCTGGAAACCTGTTCCCGTTCCACCTGTAGTACCAGTCTGTGAACCACTTCCACCAACAGTTCCACCACCTGTCACAGTGCCCTGCATTCCAGCGCCGCCTGCCGGAGATGTTCCACCTGCATTGTTACTCTGGAAACCTGTTCCTGTTCCACCTGTAGTACCAGTCTGTGAACCACTTCCACCAACAGTGCCGCCGCCCTGCGTTCCAGCGCCGCCTGCCGGAGATGTTCCACCTGCATTGCTACTCTGGAAACCTGTTCCTGTTCCGCCTGCAGCGTCAGTCTGTGCACCTGCATTGGAAGCCGCGGAAGTTGTATCACCTTCTTTGGCTGTTGCATTAAGATTCTGCAGGTTCGAGGTACTATTACCGCTGTTATTGCCGCCTGACGAACCACCCTGACCGCCAGTGCCGCCCTTACCGCCCTTACCTGCGTTGCCACCTTTGCCGCCTCTGGCGCCTGAGCCTCTGTAGCCTCTAGGACCAACAGATGCACTTCTAGGTCTGCCTGCCACACCGAAATCCAATGCTTCTGGCTTTGGATCAGAATTCCCATCAGTTTCTCCGGCATCAGTCTGTGTTTCGTCATTACTGTAACCATTAGACATATCGCCCATCAGCTCATCTTCATCGTCATCATCATTCTTTTTCTGACTCTGATTACTTGCAAAAAGAGGTGACTCTTCTTTCTTATCATCTTTTTTGTCATCGTCCTTTTTGTCTTTGTCGTCTTTCTTGTCCTGGGACTTGTTGTCTATCTTTCCGGTTCCTGTAGTTCCAGTGCCGGCAGTGTCGTCTTTCTTAGTAGTATCGTCTTTTTTATCCGTATTGCCTTCCCCTCTTAATTTAGGAGGATTCTCAGCTATTTTATTATCCCCCTCCTTGCCGGAGGGGCTTGACTTATCGTCTTCTTTCTTATCGTCTTCCTTTTTCTCATTAGTAGAGTTAGTAGACTTCGTCGGATTATTCAACTGGTTGTTACCACCCGGTGCATTATTGCCTTCCGGTGCGTTATTACCACCAGGACCTTTCTTTCCGCCAGGGCCGGCATCCGGACTCTGGGCAGAGGTCTTGACAAAGTTATTGTTGCCTGAGCTGCCTGAACCGCCAGAGCCACTGCCGCCATCCTTCTTGCCCCACAGCATGTTCTCACGCATACGATCCTTTGCGTTGCCCCATACCATTCCAATTGCTCCACCAATAGCCTTTGCTCCTGTAGCATAGCCGACAGCAGTAAGTAAACCACTTCCTGCCTCGTCCATCTTAAGAGAATCAGCGGCTGTCATAGAAGCATTCTCAGCAAGGATACCGCTTATGAGGTTACCTGCCTTCTTCGTTGCAAAGAATGCGCCCCATATGATTACTAATTTCGCCATATAGTTAGCCATTCCGTTGTCGAATATCTTAAGTGAACCGCTCATAATAATTGGTATAAATGTAATTACTACATCCATTGCGACGAGTGTTCCGAATACACTAAAGCACTGTACCATGAACGATATACGCCATTGCCTGAACTTGGCTCCTCCGTCCATAGGTGACATCGCAATAAATGGTGGTGCCACAATGTAGAGGATAGCCATGTTGAATATTCGTGCAATAGCTGACATAAGTATGAAAGCCATGTTATAAGCAATTACAACGATTATGAACCATACAAGCACATAACTGTAATCTGACAGGTCAAAGTTCTTCTCCATCTCGCTGGCATTATACACACTATATCCATTATCGCCATAATAGTATGGTGCCCTGACAAGATCTGTAAGTGATGCATTGTCACCATTATATTCAGAGTCATTAGCTGCATTAAGTGTACCTACCAGAAGTACGATTCTGTCAATATTAATATCACCGCTGTTAGCACCTACAACACTGGATGCATATTTTTCCAGTGGCTTGAAATCACTGTCATTCTTTAACTCATCCATTACATCAACGATTGCTGCTGTAAGAGTTGAATTATATTTATCAATAGGTATGTCCGAAGTCAGCGAAGGTGCCGCTGCGACAATCTTCTGTAATGCCTCCTGCCAGTAATGCTCCTTCTGATTCAACACATCCGGTGTCTCATATCGCACTGAAAATGTTCCTAAAGAATTAAGTGTGGCAAGATCCGACCGGATTGCATTATAACAGCTATTAATATTGTAACGGCTGTTATATGATGAATTCAGGGAATAATTACCTATGGTATTAAGCACATTTGCCATAGTCGCATATTCCTCTTTAGAATATGTCTTAGGATCCTCCTGTGTAGCTGTCGATGTGTTAGAGAAGAAAGCAAGCTGTATCGCTGTCATCATTGATGTCGAGAAATAGATTGCCACCTTCATGACTATACTCATAGCTACAATAATAATAATACTCTTGATGCTTGTAGTAAGTATCTGTCCTAATGAAGTCTTTACCTCATCATTGCTGTCGAACATTTTCTTGATTACCGCAATGATTGTAAATAGGAAGCACAACGCTATACCAACCGCGGCAAGCGTCCAGTATGCCCTCGTTACCATGGAGTTGTCAAAGACTACATCCAGAAGTGTGCTTTTATCTGAACCTTCGTATTTAACTGTATCAAGTCCGATTGCTACCTCGTACAGATCATAGAGGAGACCGAGAATCCATGCTAAGAATTGTGTGAATCCATATATAACTTCCCAGAACCATCTTACAAGTCCGTCAAATATATTAAACATTAAATTCTCACCTCCTTATCTAACCCGCATACGCTTTCGTGCCATATACAGATATACTGCAACAGCTACGATTCCTGCTATTATCAGACCTCCGAATACAATTCCTCCGACATTCATATAGAATAGTATGTAGAATGTGTACACTGTTGTATTGCCAGCCGGATCAGTTACCCTGACAACATAGGAACCCATCTGTGTAAGCTCCTTACGCGTCCTGATAGTCTGTCCGTCCTTCTGTATAGTAACAACAGCATCCGACTCACAGTCAGAAATCACAACCTTGTTTCTTGCTTTATTATCTTTTCCTATACCTGTGAAGGTAAGTGTTGGCGCTGTATGGTCAACTGTTAAGTCAAGAGAATATGACACATTATTCCTTACGCACAGATATTTAATAACATAATGACCTTCCTCCGATAAGTCTACGCTTCTGTTACCGCTCGATATTTCCTCACCGTCAACCGTCACCGAAGTCGTGACACATGTAGAAGGAAGATTATATGTTTCCGGTTCACTGATTTCTTTACCTGCTATGGTAAAAGAAAATACTGCTGTCTGGTCGCCGCTTGAGCCACTCATGACAGTGTAGCTTCCGGTATCTTCAACTACACCATTCGTTGGAACATCAATCTGTGTTCCATTCTTATATAGTGTAAATATGTCCTTAGTATCTGATGAAATACTTACCTTGCCCTGTGTAATCATGCCATCCAGTACATTGGAATATACATATACAGAGTCAACCGGATACATGTATTCCTTTTTCTGTGTATCATACAGTATTCCATTGCTTATAGAGACGCGGTTTTTTGATTCTGTTACATTACCGCTTGAATCCGGCTGTCCGTCTGTTCCATCCCTCATCATCTCAGGCGTAATCTCAACAGAGTAATCCGCAAGCACATCTGTTGCCGGAATACCTGCGAGTACACCCAGCGTCAATGCTGCAATTCCTAACCGGATAAATATATGCTTTTTACAATTATGTATTAATACGCTTTTTCTTCTCACTATGATTCTCCTAGAACTGCTGCATTTCGTTTACCTAAATCATAATATACTTCATCCGCACGGAACATATGGCTTCGTAACGCCTCCATATCCATTCGTCCGAATTTGTAAAGCGGACACAGATAACTTGGTGTGTACTTAGTCTTAAGCGGATAGTTACCAAAGCTTACTATGATTGCATTACCTGTAGACTCCTTATTATTAAGCTTCTGTAATTCAGAAGGATATATAAGAGGTCTTACCTGTGTCTGTGTAGACAGGTTGATATCTCCAGCCTTGCTTCCCACCTGTGCACTCGTACTGTTAGTACGAACAGTCATGTTACCACAAAGCTCACTGAATTCCTTACAGGTTCCTATATCATTAGAACCGATGAACATCTTCATACCACAGTTAGATTTAACGATATCCGCAACCTTCTCGCCATATACATTGTTTAACTGGCTGTAACTCTGTACGACCATGTTGAACCATATCTTACGCGAACGGCCTACGGTAATCATCTTATCGAACTTCTCAATCTTAGGCATGTTACCAAACTCATCCAGAATGAAGTATACATTTCTTGGAAGAGAAAGGTCTTCTCTTGCACTGGCAACCTTGATAAGCGCCTTGTACATACACAGTACGAATACGGCAGCAAGTCCATGTCTTGTATCCTTTTCATCAGGAATCTTCATAAACAGTGCTGTCGGACGCTCTGCAAACTGCTCTGCATGAATATCAGTAGCGGCAGTAAGACCACAAAGTCCACGGTCATTGAACATGTTAAGCTTGTCGAAGGCAATAGACATGTAACTTGATAAGGTTGCATCCGCTGCTGAAAGAACCTGTCTTGAAAGAGTAACCGCCTGTGATATCGGGCTTCTTCCCTCAAAGTATTCCTTCAATGCCTGGAACTCATTCTCACTGTTACAGATTGCCTTGTTAAGATTGAAGAAATTAAACTTATCCTTAGTCATTCCAAGCTCAGGATTCTCGCTGTCCTCAAGCATGGCAAGACAGGTCGCCATGATAATTGAACGCGCACCCTTCTCCCATACTGGATCCTTTTCATTCTCAATAGGACATATAACTGATATAAGGTCGTTCAGATCCTCATACATCTCATCATATATACGCTGCTTGGCTACAGCCACATCATCCTGGCAGTGGGTAATATCTGCATATGCATTACCATGCCATTCACACCAGAGCTCTCCGTCTCTGGCAGGACCATCTAACTGCTTTAGGTCAGGGTAATTGCTCATGCTGTCTTTGTGAGCCTTGATTCCCTTACCTGCCTCAACATATTCCTGATACATATCCCATATCGAATCTAACGGATTCCATCTGCTTGATGCATAAGTGTCTCGCAAGTCCAGAAGCTGTACATCATAACCGCGCTCCTTAAGGAATTCTGAATGTAAATCAAAAAGCTCTCCTTTAGGGTCAGTCATAATCATACTGCTTCCGCAGCTTGAAGCACCGAGAAGCTGAATCATTGGATTGATAAATGTTGTTGTTTTACCTGAACCGGTAGCACCGATTACAAGTGAATGTGCGCCTGCCATAAAGTTGCAGTGAAGCTTTCCTCTTTTATCAAGCACTGCCCTTACAGGCACACCATCCTTTTTAACCTTGTCTATTGTTTCATATGTAAATGCGGTGAAATACTTATCTCTTTCCGCATCCGTCAGGAAACGGCTGTTTTCCAGAGGTGAGTTATCAACTGCAAAGCCCTTTCCTCTTTTAAAGAAAAAGAAAGAACTCCGGCTTGTTCCTGAACGGGTTGTACCTATCCAGAATACCGCCCACAATAAGATTTCTATAACCGCTCCTACTGCGTAGGTCTGCGGTTCTATTAACAGATGAGGTTCCCAGGTGAACTGTTCTCCGGCAAACAGGCTTCCAAGATTGCCCATAACCAGACGCACTATATATCCAAGGGCTATAACTCCCACAACTGCAATGATTGCATATATTGTAAGAAGCTTTCTGTCAACCTCCTTTAACAGCTCTGAAATTTTGTCCCTCATTCTGCCACCTCCTTATAATATGTTAATATGCTTCCTTTACTCTATTACCATATATTCTGCCATTATAGTATTACCATTAATCGCATGATATGTATATGTACCTGCAGCCTTGTAATTAGTACGGATTCCTATATCATATACAACACTGCCAAGCTCCTTAGTCTCATTCTTAAGCTTGAATGAAAGAGAACTAATTTCCTTTACATTGCCAGGAGTTCCGTAATAATAGCTTATGCCATTAGGGAATATATTCATAGTTATTGCATCTTCCGCCTGCATATACTCATATGTCATAGCACTCATCTGAAGCATATTGCTACGGGTATCTGCGCTTGTTGCATCCGTAGTATCCATAAGTATCCTGCTGTTAAAGAACGACAATACCAATACACTGCAGAAATAATGATTTCCCTGCTGATTCTGTGTTGCAAGATTCTGACTTGGATAAGTCTTTTCGTGCACAAAGAGTGTAGGATCCGAACCGTAATAGAATCCAAGTCCGAGATTTCCTGTCTGTCCAATCTGTATCTGTGAATATGACATGCTCAGAAGCTGATTCAATACAAGCGTTCCATCATTGACACATGCACCATTATCCATAGATAATCCATGATTAAGAAATACTTTGGCACCCTCTTGTATAATCATTACACCACCATTATAACATTCTATACGCCCGGAGTATCCGGAATCTCCGTTATCATTCCGTTCCGTGACTCGCGGCGGAGTAGAAGTCTGTGAGGAAACACATGCATTCTTTCCTATAATTAAAGTGCCACCCTCTACATAGATAGTACCATCAAGATAAAGAAGTCCGTTCTCTGGAATAATAAGAGTACCACCCTTCTTTACATAGATGGAATGTCCAGTGCTGATAATATTACCATATGCAAGAGTTGTTGTCATCCCTTTTGATATCGTTGTATCATTTAATTCAGACTGTCCTTTAATCTCTTCACCGATATATATCTGGAAGCTTACTCGGGTATCTGATGAACCATATTCACCATATTTATAATTGAACTGGTTAACGATAGAATTCTTCAACTCATCGCCTGAATATACATGATTATTTCCATATATATAACCTGCTGCCCTCGAAGCTGTCTGTAACACACCTCTTGTCTTGACACTGGCTTCAGAATATCTTGAAGAATTACTGAGTGCAGCACCTATTGTAATTGCATATGCAGAGTCTGTCTTACCTGCTGTCCAGTCAAGGTCATCACCTAACGGCCATGCGAATACATTTGTAATAAGGAACTGACCTTCCATCTCCTCGCCATTCTTAGTGTCATTATAGAATGTCCATGCCTGATGGAACTGACTATCACTATAGCCTCCTCTTGGGCAGGTTGTTATTGGAAGAGTAGCTGTTCCACTCCATGTCTTTACATTATTAAGGTCCATAGCAATGTATGACCAGTGATTCTGAACACCCCACAGAGTTGATGGTGTATCAGAGGAATAGTCGCCTACACTGCTTGTTGTAAGGCTCCAGGCCTCTTCTGTAATAGATAATCCGGTAGGCTCACGGTATCCATCTCCAGATGTCTGCTTGCCATGATAATACATATGCATGGCACCCAGATCGCCTTTAGAAATAAATGTGTCTTTATTATCACTGACAGCCGCCTTAAGATATGAGCCTGTTTCTGTTGTGTCATCTATAGACCTCATATATGGTGCAAGCTCACTCTCTGAGCCATATTTCTTAGCCTCGCACTGGCTGTTCCAGTAATACAATGGCTGGTCATTATAGCAGGCTACAATAATAATAGGCACCCATTTTCCTTTGTAATTCACAGGATCTTCATTCTCTACAAGGTATCTTTTTAAATCATCTGTTGTCTTAGCCTTGTGCCACTGATAATATCCAGAACTGGTCTCTTCAGATTTTGAAGACCCCCCGTCAGCCAGAGCCCGGGGGGTATTGTAATGGATAGTCGCCAGCAACATGCATATCACCAATAATATTCCGGTTATGCGTTTCATTACTCGTTTCATAGGCGTCTTCCTTTAATATGTGATTAATTAATTGTTAGTTGATGCTTGTTGAAGCATTGCTGTTTACCCATGATTCAAACTGTGGCATCATAAGCTTTAATGCTACGATAAGTACGAAGATAAGTACGAAACCGATAATGGCATTCTTTAAATGTGACTTTGTCTTCATTCTGTCCTGAGGTTCCTCAGCCTTAGCGAACTTAACACCAAGTACTACACAGTAAAGTGTTCCAACTGCACCAACGATTGCAAGGATTGGTGATAAAAGTGAGTTAATCATATCAACGATTGTATTAGTTGCATTAGATACATCAAGACTTGAATCTCCTGCTGCAAATGCATTAGTTGACATTAACATTGTTGCGATTGCTGTTGTTGCTCCTGCGTAAATCTTAGAAGCATGCTTCTGAACCTTTGCCTTAACACTCATAACTCTTTCCATAAATTTCATTTTTTTGTCCTCCATTGATTTAATGTTTTATTTCTTTTGATGGCATTAGTATAACATGCCAATGTAGACAAAAGTGAGACAAATTTCATGGTTTTTTAAAAATTTTTTAATTTTTTCCGATTTTTTGAAATTTATCCATTGTCTTTTGGAATCCACACGATTGCTGTCGTGCCATTCTCTGAATTTCCCATGTATGTCAGCGAACCGTGACACATGGTATAAAGCCTCTTCTTGACATTGTCAATTCCTATATGGCTTCTTTCCGGATCATCGGAGACCTCTTTCAACTTCTCAAAGTCAAAGCCGACTCCGTCATCCTCAATTCGTATTTCATAGCCATCCTCGAATTCCTGGGTATGTATAAGCACTGTACCCTTTCTCTTAATGCCGTGCTTTACAGCATTTTCAACGATAGGCTGGATTGAAAGTACCGGAACCTTGAAGTCAACTGTCTCAATATCATATATGACCTCAAGCTCTTCCCCGAAGCGTATCTGCTCCAGCTTCATGTAATTCTCAATATGTGCAAGCTCCTTTTCAAAAGGAACAGGCTCCTTGGTGCTGAGCGCATCCATGTTACCACGCATATAATCTGCAAATGCAATGGTGGCTTTCTTAGCCTGCTTAGGATCCTTCTCACACAACTGCGCAATAGCAGTAAGTGAATTGTACAGGAAATGTGGCTTAATCTGTGAAAGCATCATATCCTGCTGCATATCAAGGATTTCATTCTCTTTTTCAATAAGCTCTGCCCTAAGCAGAAGCTGCTGTCTGGTTCTATTAATCTGCCAGACAAAGAATATAGCGAGCATTGATACTGCAATCGCCATATTAAGCAGTCCTATTCCATATACAAATGTCTGTACGACACCTGCAGCAGTCGGCAGAAGAAGATACGACATCAGCGCCCAGAATATCTTAGGCTCAAAGCCATGATAATTAAGGAACATAAATACTATGTTCAATATAGTTCCCACAAGTCCCACAATCATAATCATTGAATATGATTCAGCCCTGTGATAGACATTCTGTGAATCGAAGTAGTAAAGGTGCTTGCTGAACACATTCACCACGATTATGATAATTCCTGCGAAATTAATCATAATCTCTGCCCACAGCCAGGTATGTACCGGAAACTCTGCTTTATCGCCAAGAAGTACTACTGCATATGCAGTAAACTGGATAGCTATTATAAATGATATCGTAAACACCAGAAAGTTTGACGCCCGGACTCCTATATATCCTGCCATCCCATGATATCCGCGAAAGCCCCAGGCAACTGCATCCATCCATAGAAGCAGTGCTGTCGTAAGCTCCATACGCACGACCATGCGGTCCTTTTCATTATTAGAGCCAAGCAGTATCGCAAAGCCTGCTACCGCACAGAATAAGCCGCCCCAGACCTCAAGCGATACATGGAAATATTGTACCCAACTCATATCGTAATCTCCATATTTGAAGCATTGTTTATTGTTTTGCCTTCCTTATTCTTTAGAACCGGCTGGTTGTCATTGTTCGCTCCGTTGTTCTTTCCATTGGCATTCTCTTTCTGAAGCTCTTTCTTAGCCTGAAGCTCAGAATTCTTTTCTTCATTTTTAAGAACCTCCTTAGCCTCGTTAAATGCTCCTATGAATGCTTTCTGCTTTTGGAAGCTATTAGATAATGATTTATCTAATTCTTTCGTGGTAGCTTCACTTAATTCCTTTATCTCGCCAGACTTCTTAAGCATCTTATGCATAGATTCAATTACTTTATTACTTTCCGGCTGCGTCTCGACAATTTCAAGCATGCTCTTCATAACATTGTAATTCTTCATTGCATTGGCTGCCTCACCAGTCATGACATCAAGAATAAGCTTCTCCTTCTCCTGCTTAGACATTTCATTAGCCTTATCATTCGGATTCTCCGGCTGGGCTATAAGCTTTTCGTAAGCCTCCTTACCCTTCTGCGCCATCTCTGAAAGATTAGCCTGTCCCTGATACATATTCTTATTTCCCTTAAACTCAGGAAGCTTTTCAAGCTCATCCATAAGTTTCTTATCACTCTTCGCAAGATTAAGAAGCTTCCGGATTTCCTTACCGGCTTCAAGAGCGTCGCCCTCGATTAACTTGGAATCATTAAAGATATCAGATTTCTGCTTGATTTCCTTAGCAACATATGCGGCTGCTTCGGTATGCTTTCCCTGCTTTATGAGCGAATCCGCTTTCTCAGAAGCCGACACCTCCGCATTTTCCGCTTTCTGTTCTTCCTGCTTGACCTCAGTCTTTTCTTCTTTCTTTTCAGCCTCGGTTTTCTCTTCCTTTTTCTCTTCGCCCTGCTTAACCTCTGTCTTTTCTTCCTTTTTCTCTTCGCCTTCCTTAACCTCGGTCTTTTCTTCCTTTTTCTCTTCTTTCTTTTCAGCCTCAAGCTCTTCGGTCTTCTCGACGGTCTTTTCTTCCTGCTTAGCTTCCTCTTTCTTAACCTCTTCAAGCACATCCTCGTCCTCTGTCTTTAATTCATCGAACTGGTGCTTTTCGGCTTCCTTAGCAAGCTTCGCAATCTCCTTAGCTGCCTTCTGCGCTTTCCGTCTTCTTCTGCCTCTTGCCCAGAAGCTGCTGTCCGCGTTACCTATTATAAGATCGTCGAACTTGTTCTTAAGATTCCCCCAGGACTTCTGTTCCTCTTCGGACGCTCCCTCCGGAATCTTAATCGGATTCCTGTTCACAGGATCAAGTCTTACGCTTCCATTTTCGCCGACAGTTACCTGCCTTAAGAAAGGCTTCTTGTCTGATACAACGAATAGCCGTCCTTCCTTAGCTGCCTGTAAGTCATCCGCTTCCAGAGCATCTATGTCCTTCTTGTTACCCGACTCGTCTACGCGGTCTGACTGTAGCTGTGGTGTCTTTAATGATTTATTATATGGCTCTTCTGCATAATAAAAGCTGTAAAACTGCATATTAGCCGCTGTCTTAGCCTTTTCGTTATCATCACCATCCAGAAGTGCCGCCACATCTTCATAAAATCCCATCTTCTCTTCCTCCTTTCATATTTCTGTTCTAATCCAGATAAAATTCCACCAATCAGATACCGGATACTATATGAAATTTATCTGACGAATACCTTAGTAGTATATCGTCTCAGCCCAGCTATACTGTGCCATGAACTCTTCTCCCTCCTCCAGCATCTTCATGCGGTCGGGATTAGTATAATAGTCGCATTCTACTGCGTCAACATTAACTGCGATTCCGTTATATTCCTTAATAATTGCATCAGCAAAGCCGTTCTCCTTCATATCAGAGACAAGCGCGGACACAACCTTCTGCACATACCGTACCTGCTTGATATCATAAGGCATGTCCTCGAATAATACCGCCGCAATCTCGCGCAGTGTACAGGAAGCGCCTTTCTTTAATATGAGGTATGCCATGCACTCCTTGCTCTTGGAGCGGTGAAAATGTAATGGCTTTCCTGTTCTGTCGAACACCTCGAAATTGCCATAACACTGTACCTTGCACTTAGGAACTGCATTGTCAATAGGATATCTTAAATGTCTCATAACCTTGACAATCTTCTCGGCAGTCACAGGCTTCTGCAGATATCCGCTTACATACATGTCAAATGCGTCTGACATATATTCATTGTAAGCTGTAATGAATACTACATTAAGCCGCGGCACAATCTCCATCGCTGTCTTAGCCAGCTCCACTCCGTCCATCTCCGGCATACGGATATCTGAAAGAAGTATGTCACAGGGCTGTTCCTTGATTCGCTTCAGACAGTCTATCGGATTAGAAAATGTCTCAACCTCACCTGTCGCGCCTATCTCATCCAGAGCCTCCTTAAGTGCTTCCTCGAGCATCTCTCTTGCAAGTGTCTCATCATCTACCGCATATATTCTCATATTCTGGCACCTCCTGATAATCTAAAGATTCTTGGAAATCGAAAGAATATTCTTGCCATCCTCATATCTGTAGCTGACAGCATCCATATTCTTCTTGACCAGGAATATTCCAAGTCCACCCTCGCGTTCCATCAGTGCATCCTTAGAGGTATCGGCATCCTCTTTCGCCAGTGGATCAAAGCATTTGCCATGGTCCTGAAACTCAATGCATACACGCAGCGGATTATCACACACCTCACACCGTACTGTTGCCTCACCTATCTCAGGTCTGTATGCGTAGCTTACTATATTGACAAATATTTCTTCAACCGCAAGCTCAATCTGAAACAGGGCTTTTGCCGGACAATCAACAGCCTCTAACTGGCTTGTAACAAATTCCTGTACATTAGACAGCTCATCCTCTGTAGCCGGCACTATTATTTCTTTCATAAGATCCTCCATTCTTGCATGCTTTTTAAGGCATCTCAGGTTTGTGCACAGGCACATATCCTGCGTGTGAAAATCTTTGATTTTTCACACTGTCCCCTTTCAAAATATGGTATATCGAATCGCCAGGCTTGAAAGCCGGACTTTCCCATTTAATGAATAATATAACACTATTTTATGCATGTTGTACAGTCCTTATCTTATTATTAGGCATATTCTTCATTTGATTGTTTATATTATTAGCGTTACCATCCTCTTTCTGTATCTTATTCTTATTAGTATTCTTAATTTTAGCAAGCTCACCATATACAGTTGAGTATGCTTTCTTTGTAATGCCTTTCCTGTAATTTTCATCAGTCTTAAACCTATTAAGCTTATCTGGTGTTATATCCTTAAGTTCCTCTTTAATGGCAGGGCAGTTTAATACAGCTTCCCTAAGTCCGTTATCCTTGAAGTCTGATAATTTTACAGATGTATTTTTCTTATCCTCCATCTTATTGTCAATCCTGATAAGCTCTCTCATGCTAAGTGCCGCAATCTCCTGTGCTGCCATATCTTTAACAAGTGTTTCACGGGCTTTACCGGCTACTGACAATTCCTGCTGCTTCTTGCTGGCATATCTTCTGACAGCTTCTACAGCCTTTCTTCTGTTCTTCTCCCTGACACTGCCTGTATTATTATTCTTTACATTGGTGTCCTTATACCTGATGTAGCTGTCGCAGCTTTTCACCAGATTGTCAAGCACATCCAGTGCAGCACTTCTGTCCTCAGCTTTGTCACCAAGCTTTCCAAGCTTGTCCAGTCTGCCAAGTCCGTCAATAACTGAATTGTATGGCGAACCCTTTTTATGTATGAGTGAATTGTCATAGTGGTTTAAGTCTGCCATAAGCTTCTTATTCATACATGAGAGTGAATGGTTATATAATTCTTCCGGATTGGTATATGTAGTAACCTTTCCACCATTTTCTGCTATAGAGCTGACTACCAGTACCCTGTCGCCCTTCTCGAATACAACCGGTCTCATATTGGCATATGGCAGATTCATCACATCCACATTATAATCAAATGCTTCCGCTTTATCATCGTCTGTAAGAGTATAGCATTTCGTATCAGCATCAGGAGCATATACATACTTGTGGCTTCCCGCATTAAAAGTTTTGTGACCAAACCCAAAATCATACATTGCATGGTTACAGCCGTATTCTCTATTTGCCATACAGCCGGTTATGTAATATGAACTATCATTATTAAAATATGAGTTGAAGCCCATAAAAAGATTTCTACATTTGTTAGCAAGATCACCGTCTTCATTTTCCATAACATTTTTCGTAAACCTTGCAAAGTCCAGTATAATCTTCTCGTCCTCAGTTTTATCATGCTTTGCACCAAGCTTTTCAATCGCTTTATTCTGCTTTGCTGTACAATTATTCTGTGCTTCTTCGATATCTGCATCGTTCATTCCACCATGATCTGAACTGAATGCCATGCTCAGGTCTCCCAGTGAATTGATATCTATGTATTCATAGGCGTGGCTTCCCATCATTGTAATCTTACCTGTAATGCGGCCATATTCTGATTCGAAGAAATCAAGATTATTGTGTACGAAATCCTTCTGTTTATCAGTAATGATTATTCCGTCATCTGCAATTAAATGCTTAACCTCATTACATAATGTAAGTGTTTCTAACAGCTCACACACATTCATCCTTAACTGCTCGTCCGTAAGCTTCGTATTATCGAGCATCTTATCAGCTCTAATCAGTGCATCATAGCATTCCCCAAGGCGCTTTACGAACACTTCTCCACGCTCTTTTTTTATCTGTGTCTCAGCCTGCTCTTTGGTCATTCCAGATTTAATAAGTCTGTCAGTATAGTTCGCTACATTTTTTTCATTAAACAGACGGCCAACCTTGTCATTATATATATCGTAAAAATCCTTCTGTACCTTTTTTCCATACCAGGTCTGATAATGATAGAGAATCTGATAGCTGCGCTTTGGCATAAGCTTCTCCTTCGTGCCATCCATTCCGCCAAGAATTTTTGTCTCAAACATGGCGAATTCGCCTACAGCCTTTCTCACAATAGCTGATCTGTGCCTGCGCTTTTCTCTTGTTTCTTCATCATATACAGGTAATGGCTCTGCCGGATTAAGCTTATCCTTGGTTCTATATTCTTCTACCAGCTTCAGATAATCCATACCCGGCTCTTTGCCAACCAATATATTATCTGCATAATAATTCATGATTGCCTTAATCTGATTATCGTTAAGTGTGATTTTCTCTCTTGTTTCGTATTCCTTAATCAGATTATACATACTTTTATATATTTCTGATAACATATTATTCTCCTCCTTTTCTGGCTGGTACAGTGATTTTTAGGTAACTATTTCATCTGTCTTGCAGCATTATCTGCACCAGCTTGCTTTGCAGCAATATACGCTGTCTTCTTAGCCTCAAGCTCTGCATATGCCTTCTTCGTCATACGCTTATCAGCATTCTGAATTGTTCTGTCCTCTCTGGCATCTGATTTTCTTGCAAGTGAACGCTTTAATTCTGTGATATTAAGCTTAGGACACTCTGCTTTTTTATACTTACGCTTGTAGTATTCATCATAATTTTCTACCGCTTCTGCAAATTCCGGATAAGCTGGTGCACCCACATCACCAAAAAGCTTCTTTTCTGCCGCCTTCGACTCAATAACATCAAGTATCTTTACAACTGCCTGCTTACGAAGCCTTCCGACTTCTGAATGCTGGCCTCCGATATCATTAGAAGTGCCATCAGAGGTATGACAGTTAAGGTAGTCTCTGCATGCCCTGTACAACCTGATTGCACTTTCAAGACCATGCTGAATTGGCTCATAGTATTCCACTGCATCCCTAATTTCCTGGAATTGTGCCTTATGTCCGCTGCTTACCTTCTCATCCATAATTGCCTTGAATGCATCCATCGCATCATACACATCTTTAGTATGTTCCTTGTAAGAATCTTTTCTTTGAAACTCTTTCCATTTAATATCCGCCAATAATTTATTCCATTTCTTTTTCTTATCTGCAGGCACTAACGCGTTAAAGGTTTCATCCTCTAAGAGCTCTTTGATAACCGCTTTCTTATTTGTCAGGATTTGCTGCTCTTTTTTGAATTTACCATCCGCCGTATATTCATCCTTTACATCAGCAATTATCTGATGTAACCTATCATATAATCTATCAGTCGTCTCTAGATAATTCTTCTTCTGGGCTTCCTGATTTACTTTGGCCTTCTGCAC
>CAVKBP010000005.1:0-38483 GCA_963654395.1 Ruminococcus sp. CAG:382 | reverse complement strand
CATATTGACTTGTCTGATTTTTCATATGCTGCGTTGTTGTCAATCGCCGTAGCCACCGCTACGCCTCTTTCCTCCGCCTTGCATATGAGAAAATCATCCTGCGCCAATATAGCAGCTATTTTATTTTCGCTGTACTAATACAATTTTGCAGGGCTTCAAATAGTTACTTTACATTGTCATATACTTTTTGTAACAGACGGTGGAATTCTTTTTTTTCATCAGCAGAAAGCGATGACAAAAACCACCTTTCCTTATCAAGCATCGCCTTGCCGGCATGATCACACATAGCTTTGCCCTTTCCTGTTATTCTTACATGCTTTACCCGCATATCAGCAGGATCATAGAAGCTTTCAATCATCTCTTTCTTTTCAAGCCTTGCTGCCGTTCCGGCAACCGTCGCCTGCGCAACTCCGAAATATCTTTCCAGCTCCTTGAGCGTCATGCACTCCTCTTCTGTTTCAATAATTGTAACAAGCATCTTAACCTGCGAAGAAGTCATGCCATCATTCCTCAGATCCTTATTGGCGCACCTGCCAAGAATGTCATTAAGACGCTTGATAAGTTCCCCACAACGGAGAGTCTCTCTTTTCATTACAGATTCCTTTCTCATATCGTAAAAAAATCAAATCACAAAACCACTTTGCCATAATATAAAAATAACAGCACACTGTCAATAGTACGCTGTTATTTTTATATTATTTTAATAAATGTGGTTTAGCTGTTATACGCTGTTTATCTATAATACGCTGGCTTCAGATGCACAGGAACTCCGTCTGAATATTCTGCCGTATTCGTTCCCTGTATGAGCGGACTTGCATATTTAATATATTCATCAGATAGGTCTGTTCCGTCTGCTGTTATCCATTCTGTTGGGAACTTCTTTTCCTTGTTACATATCTCATTAACATCCGCGAGTCCATAATTAATCTCATATCCATTAGCATCATTTCTTACAAATGTTACCATCTTTCCTGTCTCGCCCTTAAGCGCTGACACAACTGCTGCCTTTCCTGCTTTTTCGGCTTCTTCAATATCTGTGGCAGAGGCAAGAAGTGATGAACACCTCTGCGGAAGATTAAGCTCAATGCTTCTGCATTTGATTCCAAATTCTGCCTTCACGAAATTCTCAAGATATTTTCCACAGCCAGTAAGCATCTTATGTCCGAAGCCATCAACTGATGCCGCATCTGCATATTCACATATGAACTTTCCGTCTTTATCCGCGATTCCCTCCGATACACATACAACAACAGCAGTCTCCTGCTCAAGTGAAGCCTTAAGTGACTCCTTGAATTTTCCCAAGTCAAATGCATGCTCAGGCATATATATAAGATAAGGATTTCTGCTGTACTCTGTCCTTGCAAGTATCGATGCCGCTGTAACCCAGCCTGCATGTCTTCCCATAAGCTCAACAATAGTCACAGACGGATGTGCATAGCATGTTGCATCCAGAATAATCTCTCTTAATGTTGCTGCTACATATTTAGCAGTTGAGCCATAGCCCGGAGTATGGTCTGTCATGACAAGGTCATTGTCAATTGTCTTCGGCACACCTATGAATCTGATGTCCGATTTTTTCAATAATGCCACCCTTGATAGCTTCGACACAGTATCCATTGAATCATTGCCACCAATGTAGAACACATATCCAATATTCATCTGTGCAAATATGTCAAATAACCGGTCATATACCTCATCCTCTAAATCCTCAGGAAGCATAAACCTGCAGCTCCCAAGAAAAGAAGCCGGTGTAGTCTTTAATCTTTCAATCGGCTCATTGGCAGCCAGCTCTGAAAGATTAATGAAATCTCCTGCAAGAAAGCCCTCAATTCCATGCACCATTCCATACACTGTGCCTACATTTTCTTTATTCTTAAGTCCTTCCTCAATCACACCATACAATGACGAATTAATAACCGCTGTCGGTCCACCTGACTGACCTACCAGAATATTCTTTAACATACCTGTGCCTCCTGAATTATTATACTTTATTGCTATTGCTATTGCTATTGCTATTGCTATTGCTATTGCTATTGCTATTGCTATTGCTATTGCTATTGCTATTGCTATTAGATTGTAGCACCTGCTGATTATTGATTGCAACATGGTTTGCCTCAAAAAAGTTGACACATTTCCACTTAGCGTATAATATTCATTTGTTAATACATATAGCAAGAACGGAGATTAGTATGAGATTCGTAATACAGCGCGTTAATCACGCAGATGTTAAGATAGATGGCGAGGTTGTTGGAAGTATCGGGCATGGGCTTTTAGTTCTATTCGGTGCCGGACAGGGCGACACCGAGGAAATGCTTCCAAAATATGTAGACAAGATATGCAAAATGCGCATTTTTTCAGACGAGAATGATAAGATTAATCTGTCACTCGCAGATGTCGGCGGCGAGCTGCTTATCGTAAGCCAGTTCACACTTTATGCGGACTGCCGCAAGGGAAACCGTCCAAGCTTTACCAATGCAGGTGCGCCTGATATGGCTAATGCCCTTTATGAAAAATTCGTAGAAATGTGCCGCGAGCGTGTTCCTAAGGTAGAGACAGGCCGCTTCGGTGCTGACATGAAGGTCAGCCTTGAAAATGACGGACCATTCACAATACTGATAGATAGTGAGGATTTCTGATATGTTTAGAATGTGGTGTAAAATATTTGATGACAGACAGCATCTTATCAAAGATACTGTAATTAAAAATGCGGATTCTGATTTAAACAGAACCCGCAAAATATTTGCTGCTATCCATGACGCCTGCTATGAATTCGACCTTGCCGAACCAATCTGGCTCGATTCCAATGTCTCAGAATTCCAGCGTCACTCTAAAGTGCGCTTCACTAAAGACAACTTTGTTGAAGACATAGACTTTGCATACATGGAAATCCAAGTTATTGAGGAAGATTAATCCCTACTTACCTGCCACGCGTCCACCTGATTTCATCGCTTTAGACTTGTTGGCTGATTTAATATTATCATTAGGCTTATTGCCTTGTTGAACATTCTCTCTGGACTTATTCCCTGATTGAATATTCTCCTTTTTCTTATTGGCAGACTGATTCATTGCATTTGGCTTCTTGTCTGCCTGCCTGATTCCGCTGTTGCTGATTATCCTTTCAGTTACAATCTCATTTACATACTCATGGTACTCATTAACCATGATGCCCTGTGTGCCGATAAATCCAAGCATGTCCGTAACAATCTTCTGTCTTACCTTACCTATGTCAGACCAAGGATTACGATTATTTATGTATATCTGGCATGCATCTGCAGCTTGGGTTAGAAGCTCATCCAGTTCTTTTTTGTCAGGGTTAAGATCCTTTTTTTCGTACCATTCTTTTATTGCATTTGCAGAATTATACACAGCCTGATACTCCAAGCTTCTTCCCTTCAGGTCAACCACATGCTTTTCTTCATCTATGGCTGCAGCTTCCAAGCGCTCCATAAATGACAGGATTTTATTGCTGTTGACTGCCACTGCCTCCGGAGTAAATGCAAGGTTGGTGAGTGTAGCACTGGCATACTCGACCGAACCCATTTTTTCAGTCAATTGTTTTGCCGGCTTTAGAACCGTTACATTAATAGTTCCATTAACAGGACCATCATCGCCCTCGATTATAAGGTCATCATCATCCATTTCCAAATTGTCATTCCTGTCTTGTGCCATGCCGCTATTTTTGTCAAATACATTGCTGTCATCTTTGTCTACTATGTCTGAATTCCTGATTACGAAATCGTCTTCATTCATAGCTTCTTCAACTTTTTTATCTTCGGCAGGTTTCTTTTCGACAGGTTTATCTTCGACAACCTTATTTTTCACCCTGATTTCCTTGACAACATCCCCTACCGTATCAAATAAATTAAAATCTTCTTCACTGTATGTACGAAGCTTGTTATAATCTATTGCATCCCACATATTATCCGGCACAATGTTAATAGTTCCATAGCTAAAGTCACCATCATACTCTTTGGCATTATTCTTTATATATTCCTGCAGTGTTTTTACTCTGCTCCATGCACTTTCAATTTCTTTCTCACTAAGACTGAGTCCCTTTAAAACATACTCTAAGTCTTCTTGTCTCATCGAATTAACTTTTTCAACCATTGATTTAGAAATTACGCGCATCTGCTTTAAGTCTGGCAGCCAGCTCTTTCTCTTCTCTGGTACAATATCACCCATTGAAAAATCATTATCTATGCCCTGTATTCCAACTAATTTGTTAGATTCGTCAAATACATATGTCATATTTTCATTATGTCTGTCCACATTTGCACAGATATAATCCAATATCTGCATATCAGAAATATTCCTTTTAAGCTGCCCATTGCTAAGCCCTTCCGTAAATACATTCACAATGTCATCCCTGTCTTTTAGATTATCGAATGTCACACCCTTTGATGTTTCCATGAATATTCCGCTTTTAGGAACTTCCCTGCCATCCGAAGTGTCTATAACTGTCATCGAATGAGATTCAGCCAGCAGATCGCTGACACCAAGCAGATTAGCAACTCTTGTCATGGCGCAATTACGGTCAGTAAGATTAGCGTCTCTATATATTCCAGCAGCTAAATATAAGCTTGCATTTTCATAATCCTCTAATGTATTTAAATTAACTGTTGAAGTCTCTGTGAAAAATCCGTATATTTTTTTGCCATTCTCATCTGTGTAAGCTATCGGATGACGCTTGCTGAGTGCATTTCCGACAACCTTCGTAGTATTAAAAGCCTCTGTTGAAACAATATTGCGTCTGAATTTTTCAGCAAATATATCATTGGAATTAAGAAGATTAACACACGCTTCATCCTGCTTCAATATCTTGTGAAGCTGCTCCATAAGCGTACCCTGCATTCCATTTCTCCGCAAATCATTTTCAGCAAGACTTATGCTGTGGTCACACAGCTTATAAAGATTTTTAATCTTCCTCAGACGCGCTTCACCAATCAAAGGATATGAACCATCTGCGTCCTTTTTATAACATTTTTCAATTTCAGCATTTAATTTTTTTAGATTCGCACGAAGCGTTTTTAAATTAGAAACTCTGTTACCAACAGTTCTGTTTCCGCGGATTGAGTTCTTCAATAATGCATCATATTTGCTGTAATCGGATTTCTTATTTTCTGGATTTGGCATATTTCCCCCCTTTATCTGTGATGGTGGTTAACCGGTTCTGTTGTGACTACTTTTATTATACATATGTGCTGCGACAAAAGTAAGACAAATAAAATTATGTATATCAGTTTCCACTGCTGCTGGAAGTTTATCAGTTTTCTCCAGTATTAGTTCTGAACAGATTCGAAGAATATCTTTTTTATGCTTCTTTATATTATTTGAATCAACTTTTTTTCCTGATTCTCTGCGTGCTTTTAAATCCATGTACGCCTTTGCCTTAAATAGTATCAGATATTCTGGTTTGAGAATTGATATATTATTCTCAACCACTTTTCCACTGATTAAAGCTTTGTAATAATCTTCATCAAGGAGTATTGTTGATAAACTCGATATTTCATCATCAATGTGAACAGGCATAATTCCATTTGCATTTTTTAATTCAAAAGCCTGCACCCTATAAATGGCAGATAAAGCTGTTTATCTTTTACTACAAAAGGAATTCCCTCTTCTAATAATCTCTCTTTCATATAATAAGACACTTTATCTAAAAAAATTGCGCAATTAAGATTTGCTTCTTTTTCTATTCTTGCCCTATCTTTTCTAAGCACCACAAGTCCGGTTTCAGATTTAGGACTAATAGCAATCCACACATTATCATTATTTTTCACATCATATATTATGTATCGTCCCTTATACACCAATGGTAATTTTTTATAAATTTGTGTGTTTTCTTCAATCGATATGTTTTGTTTTAATGATTTTTCTAAAAATTCCTTCATGATATTAACCTATATTTTAAAAATGTAACTTATTTTATGTTACATTTTTAAAATATCATAGATAAAACTGATTTTCAATATCCGCATCCATCACATATAATTTTTCACTGCCCATTAAACAATAACATTTCTCTCTTCCCCCTCCATATATGCCTTGATGTTAAGATATACCTCGTCCATCAGGCGGGTTCTCGCCTCGTATGTCGCCCATGCAGCATGAGGTGTGATAACAAGCTTGTCGCTGTCTTTGATTGAAAGAAGCGGATTATCCTTGGTGATTGGCTCCGTATTAATTACATCAAGTCCTGCTGCCGCAATCACGCCTTCGTTAAGCACTCTTGCGAGATCTGCGTCATTAACAATCGGACCGCGTCCAAGATTTAAAAGAACTGCATTGCTCTTCATCTTCTTAAATGTCTCATAATTAAACAGATTTTCTGTATATTTATTAAGTGGTGCATGAATTGAGACAATGTCCGATTTTTTCAAAAATTCATCAAGCTCATATCTTTCATATGGCACATCATAGCTGTGTCCGCTTGCCGAATAATATATTACATTGCAGCCGAAGTCTGCCGCAATCTTAGCAACACCTCTGCCTATATTGCCAAGTCCGACGATTCCCCATGTCTTTCCTGCCAGCTCATGGAACACATTTGCAAAATGCGAAAAACAAGGCCACTCGGCATACCCACCGCTCTTAACGAAATCATCATAGTATCTCATCTTCTCGACAAGATAGAATGCAAGTGCAAATGTATGCTGAATAACTGACTGTGTAGAATATCCTGCAACATTGGCAGCTCTTATCCCATGCGCCCTCGCATATTCTGTGTCAATATTGTTGTATCCGGTTGCCGCCTCTGCAACCATCTTAAGATTAGGCGCAGCCGACATGCACTCTGCGTTCATATCGGTTTTATTAATAATGACAACATCCGGATTATGCTCTTTCATTCTTGCAACAGCTTCCTCATCAGAACTTAAGCTGTATGTCACAACCTCGCCAAGCCTGTTAAACTGCCCAAGCGAAATATCATCTCCGTAAGTCATAGTTTCCAACATAAGTATCTTCATACAGACTCCTCCATTCCGCCGCCTTCGGTTGGCGGCACAAATAGTAATGAAAGTGTTTTACACCTTCAAGTTTTCGTATTACAATTGACCTAATTATTAAGGCATCCCGGCATCAATATCAGATGCACCCACCCGTTTTGCTATTGATGTGCAGGTGCGCCTCTTTTCTTAGGTGGGAATACCATTAAATAGGTTCACTATGTGAGCCTTCTTTTTGTGTCAAATTCACGATTTTGGCTTGATTTACTTTCTTTCACACTATGCCTCATATCGCACATTTGCATAATTATTCAGAGTCCTCTGGACAATTACTCATTTTTAATAATTTCCCTGTACTGTTTATTCAATTTCACAAGCTCCCTGTCTACATTTTTCAGTAAAAAAAGTCGCCCTGTATCTCTCTTTTTCTTAAATGCTTTTACATCCAGTCGTCTATGTATATCGACATTATCTCTGTCATCATCTGCATAATTCCTGATTGCTATTAATACAGTCTGCATACGAACCTCCCAGAAGACATTGAATACAACCGCATTATACAGCTTAATTAAAGCAGATATTGTCGAACCACAGTCTGATTAAATATTTGCAACAAGCTCCTTCATAACCTTGACATTGTTAGCGATTGCGAGCTTTTCAAATGCCGGATAATCCATGGTTGCGCTGTCATCAGCCTTATCTGATATAGTCCTTAATATTACAAATGGAATTTCGTTAAGGTAAGAAACCTGTGCAATCGCTGCTCCCTCCATCTCTGTACAGAAGCCGTCGAAATTGTCAACTATTCTCTCCTTGACAGCCTTGTCTGATATGAACTGGTCGCCGCTTACAACTCTGCCGACATGGACTCCAATCTCCGGAACGACCTTCTTACAAGCCTCGTCCGCAAGCTTTATAAGTCTTTCGTCTGCTGCAAATGAAAGAGTTTCCATTCTTGGAATCTGTCCAAGCGGATATCCAAATCCTGTTGCGTCCATGTCATGATGAAGCACATCTGATGAAATAACTACATCTGCAATATCTATCTTAGCCTTAAGTGAGCCTGCAATTCCTGTATTAATAATGTGGTCAGCCTTGAAATCATCAACAAGAATCTGTGTACATGCTGCCGCATTAACCTTGCCGATTCCGCTTCTCACAATAACAACATCCTTTCCTGAAAGCTTTCCTGCTTTAAATGTCATGCCAGCCTTAGTTTCCTCGCTGGTAATCTCCATCACCTCAACAAGCTGCTCTACTTCCTCATCCATTGCACCAATAATACCTATCATAAATCCTCCTTGTTTTGCGAAGCAAAATCCGAGCTCCAAGCGAGGAGAGGATTTTAGCCTCCTTGTTTTGCGTTTTTTTGCATTGTTTTGTATCAACATAATAGTAACTGTTCCGAGCCAGCCTACGGAATGTGAAGCATTCTGGAGGTGTGGCGTATCCGCCAAATAAAATTTCAAAATCATCCATAGAAATACCAGCATTCCATGTCTGATGTATGAAATCTTGCTTGGCTCCGAACAATTACACATTATAATTGAACATCTGCAATAAAACAACTTATGCTTTTTCATATGCCACAAAAGTGTTATAATGTAATCAAGTGTATGTACTAGCGTTGTGAGAAAGTGATAGATTATCGCAGAACACGCTTGCGCTGCTTGTCGTTCGCAACGGTACTAAGCTTGCTGCAAGCATATATCTACGATATCTGCATACAGCTCGCTAAGTGCCGGCGACTCCAAAGCACTCTGCGCTAATCTATCACTTTCTCACAACAATACATATACCTCATTAATAATGTTAGGAAGAGATTAAACAAGGAGATTACTATGAAATATAAGACTTCTGGCGTATGTTCACGCGCTATAGATTTTGATGTGGTTGATGGAAAGGTTGTTAATGTACGCTTTACTGGTGGCTGTGCCGGTAATACACAGGGCGTTGCTGCTCTTATCGAGGGCATGGATGTGGATGATGCCATTAAGAGAATGGATGGTATCAAATGTGGCTACAAGGACACTTCATGTCCTGACCAGCTTGCACAGGCTTTGAAAGAATATAAGAAAGAGAATGAATAGTGTTGCGCGCTTTAAAAGGGTATATGTCGAGATAACGAGCAGTTGCAACCTGCACTGCTCATTTTGTCAGGAAACTCTGAGAGAACCACATTTTATGAGTGTGGATGAATTCCGTACAGTGATTGAAAAAATCGGACATTACACTAATTACATTTATCTTCATGTCAAGGGTGAGCCGCTTCTTCATCCGCAGCTTGGTGAGATTCTTAAGATATGTAAGGAAGCTGGCATGACGGTGAACCTTACTACCAATGCCACGCTCATTAAAGAAAAGCTTCCGGTTCTGCTGGAATATCCTGTGCATCAGATAAATGTGTCGCTTCACAGTGCTGATGATAACGACTGTATTGACATGGATTCTTATATCCACAAGCTTTTCGAAAGCTGTGAAACGCTTCTTGAGAAAACTGACACAGAGATTTCACTAAGGCTCTGGAACACGAAGAATGAGCCATTTCTTTTTGGTGAGAAGAACTGCACAATCAAGAGACATCTTTATGTTAATGTGCAGTCTCCATTTGAATGGCCTGATGTGAACAGCACATATTGCAATGACCGCGGGTTCTGTCAGGGACTCCGCCAGCATATGGCTATACTGTGTGATGGCACTGTAGTTCCCTGTTGTCTTGATGGCAACGGAGTGATGGCTCTTGGCAATATTCTTGACTCAACACTTGAGGAAATACTTGCACTTCCACGAAGCACCGCATTTATGGAAGGCTTTAAAAGAAAGACTGCGGTTGAACCACTCTGCATGCATTGCAGCTTTAAAGAAAGATTTGCTCACAAGATGTAATTATACGATTGAAAAAATCGGACATTTATAATTATTCAGACCTGTCAAATGCGAAGCATTCTGGAAGACGGTTCTGAACATTTATGGATATTTTATAATAATTTCAGGAGAATGGACCATGAAAAAAATAGTACTTACCGGCGGTGGTACTGCCGGACATGTAACACCTAATATAGCGCTGCTTCCAAGCCTTAAGGAAGCTGGCTTCGAGGTTTTCTATATCGGCTCTTATACCGGTATTGAAAAAACTCTTATTGAAGATCTTGGAATTCCTTATTATGGTATTTCATCTGGTAAATTAAGAAGATACAGAAGCCTTAAGAATCTGTCCGATCCATTCCGCGTACTGCATGGATTAGACCAGGCTGTGAGACTTATGAAAAGGATTAAACCTGATATTGTTTTCTCTAAGGGAGGCTTCGTGTCTGTTCCTGTTGTTCTTGCAGCCGGAACCCAGCATATCCCTGTAATCATTCATGAATCAGATATGACACCGGGACTTGCCAATAAGATTGCCATGCGTGAAGCAACCAAGATATGCTGCAATTTTCCGGAGACAATGAAGTATCTTCCTGAAGGAAAGGCTGTTCTTACAGGTTCTCCTATAAGGCAGGAGCTTCTTCTCGGCAACAAGGCTGCGGGACTCGACCTGTGCAACTTCACAACTGACAAGCCTATTATCCTTGTCGGCGGCGGAAGCACCGGTGCTGTCCATGTAAATGAGGCTGTAAGAGGCATTTTACCTGAGCTCCTTAAGGATTTTCAGGTTGTTCATCTGTGTGGAAAAGGCAAAACGGATGAATCTCTCAATGGCACTCCGGGCTATGTACAATTCGAGTACATAAGCGAGCAGATGCGTGACCTTTTTGCTATCAGCTCCATCGTTATCTCGCGTGCAGGGGCTAATTCAATATGCGAGCTGCTTGCCTTAAAGAAGCCTAATCTTCTGATTCCGCTCTCTGCCAATGCAAGCCGCGGCGACCAGATTCTCAATGCCAATTCTTTCAAGGAGCATGGTTATTCCATGGTTCTTACCGAAGAGGAAATGAATAAGGATACCTTACTTGCTGCTGTCCGCGAGCTTTACGCCAACAGACACCAGTACATCCTCAATATGGAGAAAAGTGAGCAGCAGGATTCTATCGACAAAATTATGAATCTAATTAAAGAAACCAGTAACTAATCCGGAGGTGATTTTATGGGCGCTGTTAAGCATAGCCGTCAGCGAGATGCTATCAAAACATTTCTGATGTCACGCAAAGACCACCCAACTGCCGAAGTTGTATATACATTTGTTAAAAATGATTTTCCAAGCATAAGCCTTGGAACTGTCTATAGAAATCTGTCCTTCCTTGTGGAGCATGGCGAAGCTGTCACTGTTCCGTGCGAGGACGGTTTCGTGCACTATGATGCCAATACAAGACCGCACCTGCATTTCCAATGCAGACAGTGCAGATGTTTAATTGATATTACCAATTCAGCCGACAATGAAACTCTTGAAGCTCTCGGAAGCAATGTGGCAGCACATTTTCCGGGCAGAATCGAGGCTGGTTCGGTATGTTTCTATGGATTGTGCGAAAAATGTGCTTCAGAATAATAGGAACCATTCCTATTATTCTTGACAAATCGATTAGTTTCTGTTATATTCTAACTACGATTTGATGAAGCATTTTCAGAAAGGAGACTATTATTATGAAGTATGTATGTACAGTATGTGGTTATGTGTATGAGGGAGAATCTCTTCCAGAGGATTTTGTCTGTCCAGTATGTAAGGCTCCAGCAAGCAAGTTCAAAGCTCAGGCAGGAGAAAGAGAATGGGCTGCAGAGCATGTTGTTGGCGTAGCTAAGGGTGTAAGCGAGGATATTCTTGCTGACTTAAGAGCTAACTTCGAGGGTGAATGTTCAGAGGTTGGTATGTATCTTGCTATGGCAAGAGTTGCCCACAGAGAAGGTTATCCAGAGGTTGGTCTTTACTATGAGAAGGCTGCCTGGGAAGAAGCTGAGCATGCTGCTAAGTTCGCTGAGCTTCTCGGCGAGGTTGTAACAGACAGCACTAAGAAGAATCTTCAGATGAGAGTTGACGCAGAGAATGGCGCAACAGCAGGTAAGGTTGACCTTGCTAAGCGTGCTAAGGCTGCTAATCTTGACGCTATCCACGATACAGTTCATGAGATGGCTCGTGATGAGGCTAGACATGGTAAGGCATTCGAGGGACTTCTTAAGAGATACTTCGGCTAATTAAACCTGACAGAATTGCAATAAATATTACTAAGAGGAATGAGTATTTATGTACTTGTTCCTCTTTTTATTTATCTTTTTATTTATCTTTTTGTCTCACTTTTGTCTCCCCGGTTATGCTATACTGATTAAAAAATCAGGATATGATATTAATTCAACTGTACTGGTGTGAAAAATCAAGTATTTTTTACACTAATGATTTGTGCTCGCGCACAAACCTGAGCTGCCTTGAAAAGCAGGCAAAAATGGAGGTAATAATATGGGAAGAAAAGCGTATTTTCCGGATACTATGCTGCATAAAAGTGCCAAGCCAGATGCTGTTAATCAGCCAATCTCTACAATTAAAAGTGATGCTATTCAATCTGGACGCGTAGGCGGCAGTTGTTATGTGCTTGCTCCATTTAAAGCACTTTTACTAAAAAAAGGACCGGATGCCCTTAAAAATATAATAACAGATGATGAGAATGATAAAACTAAAGCTGTCGTACATTTTTACTACAAAGGTGAACCATATGACATAACCATCGATAAAACTGTTATTAATGAATCATATTTTCATGATTTCAGCAAATCCTCTGATGATATAAGAATGATTATGAAGGCTTTCATGCTTGCCGGCTTTTACCCTGGATATGAGAGTGTAATTAACGACAGATATGAAAAAGCTAAATATGATGAAGCTACCAAAACATATAAGAATGAAACTGAACCTCATTCAATTACACAGGATAATATTCCTAATGGTGGCAGCCCTATGGACATAATGAATTTACTCAGTCCAGAAACCAAGAACACAGGTCTGCAGTTCATTAAAGATACCTCTGAGGCTATTAATGAGCAATCAGACCTTGAAACTGCTTTACTTAAAAAGTTTGATGAGCTGCTTAAGGAGCCTGACACAATCGTATGCTTAGGCAGAAGTCTTGATCCCTACGGCAATTATGTACATGCCGTTACATTGACCGGAGTTGACCTGGCTAGTAAAAGATTCATATATTACGACCAGAAACAACAGACATCCTTAAACCCAGAGCTTGCTGATGACATTGAGCCTAAAAGCAGACACCCACTTATGTATGTATTCAGTTATAAGCTTGATAAGAATAATAAGCCTGTAGAATACAGCCAGATTAATGTTAAAGACTTAGTTAATGTCATTACCGAAAAGAAAACTATTGTTTCTGAAAAAGACGCCCTTAATTCATTTCGCGATAAGTTCATTAACTATTGTAAAGAAAAAAATCGTAAGGAATTAGAAACATTTGCAAAGGACTTTCCTCAGTATGTCGACCAGATTATCAAGGAAGCATCTGCCAAAAACCATATCACATGGAACAATGCATATGAGCTTAACAAATATTTATATGCCAGCTCACATGATGAAGCACAGAAGGATAATTACGACAGACTACAGAAAATGCTTGATGATACATTTGTCAAGACGAGCGAGCTATACCCTAAGCATATGGCTGTCAGTCTATTCAGGGAGAAATTCTCTTCTCTGCATAAGGATGAATGGAAGGACTTCATAGATGAACATACGGCTGAGGTGGACAAGCTTATCGCTAACATCCTGTCTTTCAAAAATTACTCTTGGAAAAATGTAGAGGAAATTAATGCCGTACTAACTTCCACTGCAGACCAGGAGGAGAACCATAATAAGCTTCAGACAGTGCTTAATGGTACTCTCGAAGGCATTAACCAATTATACATGCAATATAATACTCATGAATTACTTAAACAGGCATTTCAGGACAAGTTCCTTAACAATGCGAAATATCCTGTTGTATGGGCAGACACCGTAGAGCTTAACAAGGATAAGTTCAATGCCATTATAGATAACATCATTAAGTCAGGTAATTACAGTTGGGACAGCCGTGAGGATTTTAACAACACATTTAACGCATCAGCAAATGTTCCTGAGCAGCAGGCGGATTACGAGAAGCAGCAGACAATCCTAAAGAGTATGATGTTTCAGGCAAAGGAGCTGTATGATACTGAATCTGCTGCTGTATCTGCCTCGATTAAGGTATTAAATCCAAAAGGCGAGCCGCTTGCTTACGCATATGCAAAGCTCGTTACTGCACATAGCATGAAGGTTCCGACAAGTATTATATCCACAAAGTGGAATGCTGTCATGAAGGTTACAGGCGACATTACAGACTGTGTTAATCAGGGCATACCGGTTTCTGCTGAATTAAGACAGCAGGCGTACAATGCATGCAGGATATATCTTGATGACCATACCGACAACAGCCGGAGGCAGGATTCTATTGATGGACAGCATTTCTCAGGTGGAAGACTCCGTAAAGCAGCAGTTGTTAATTACCTTAAGGAGATGAGCGAATGTGCGTGTCTGGAAGGCTTTGACAACATGGAGAAATTATACAGGGAGCATTGCGCAGCTAAGAAAATAGAATATCATGATTTAGATTTTAACAAGCTCGAAAGCTCTCTGGCTGCCCATGTGCCGCAGCATATTGCTGGTAACAATCAGGTAAATACACAGAAGGCTTACGCTGAGCTTAACGCCGAAACCTCAAGAAAGCTTACCCAGTGGAAGGCTGACAGAGCTGCTAATAAAAATGCTGCTGCCAGAAAAAATGTACCACATGCTAAAAAACAGGCTGATAAAAAGACCGAAAAGCAGCAGGTTATAGCAAATAAGTAATTTTATGTACTCCTTTTCCTTGAATTCGACACGCTTAAATAGTATAATTTTGTTAAGATTTTTTGTGTAATTAAATATTTATAGTGAAGGAGATATGGATTATGGTTTCATGGAACAATTTGGACACACTTTCATCTTACAAGGAGTTAGCTGATGTTAAGCCGGCATGTCTTACTGATGTTATGTCTGGTGATAATGGCGCAGACCGCGTTAAGAATTACAGCATACCTATGGCTGCAGGGCTTTCATATAACTACGCGTCTAAGCAGGTTGATGAAAATGTGCTCGCTGCACTTGAGAAGCTTGCCAGTGAAGTACAGCTTGCTGACAAGTTCAAGGCATTATATAACGGAGAGGTTGTCAACACAGGCGAGAAGAGGCTTGTTCTTCATCATATGACAAGAGGTCAGTTAGGTAATTCGGTTGAAGCAGACGGCGTTGATAAGAGAACATTTTACAAGACACAGCAGGAAAGAATTGCTGCATTTGCTAACAAGGTACATAACGGCGAGATTACCAATGCCGCTGGTGAGAAGTTCACTACTGTAGTACAGATTGGTATTGGCGGAAGCGACTTAGGTCCTCGCGCAATGTACATAGCACTTGAGAACTGGGCTAAGAAGAACAATGCCTTTAAGATGGAAGCTAAGTTCATCAGCAATGTTGATCCTGATGACGCTGCCGCAGTGCTTGCTTCTACTGATGTTGCACACTCTATATTCGTACTTGTCTCTAAGTCAGGAACAACACTTGAGACACTTACTAACGAATCATTTGTTAAAGACGCATTAAAGAAAGCAGGACTTGATCCTTCTAAACATATGATTGCCGTAACAAGCGAGACTTCACCACTTGCCAAGAGTGATGATTATTTAGACGCATTTTTCATGGATGACTATATCGGTGGCCGTTTCTCTTCTACTTCATCAGTTGGCGGTGCAGTATTATCTCTCGCTTTCGGGCCTGAAGTATTCGCAGAATTCCTTGATGGTGCTGCAGAAGAGGACAAGTTATCTGCTAACCCTGATATGCGCAAGAACCCAGAGATGTTAGACGCTCTTATCGGTGTATATGAAAGAAATGTATTAGGCTATCCTTGTACAGCAGTTCTTCCTTATTCACAGGCTTTAAGCCGCTTCCCTGCTCATCTCCAGCAGCTTGACATGGAATCTAACGGCAAGTCAGTGAACAGATTCGGTGAACCTGTAGCTTATCCTACAGGACCAGTTATCTTCGGTGAGCCGGGAACTAACGGACAGCACTCATTCTATCAGCTTCTCCATCAGGGAACTGACATTGTGCCATTACAGTTTATCGGATTTAAGAACAACCAGTTAGAGACAGATGTTACTATTCAGGACAGCACAAGCCAGCAGAAGCTTTGTGCAAATGTTGCTGCACAGATTGTCGCATTTGCATGTGGAAAGTCTGATGAGAACCTTAACAAGAATTTCAAGGGTGGCAGACCTTCAAGCATTATTATCGGAGATAAGCTTACTCCTAAAACACTTGGTGCACTGCTTGCCCACTTCGAGAACAAGATTATGTTCCAGGGCTTTGTATGGAACATCAACAGCTTCGACCAGGAAGGCGTACAGCTTGGTAAGGTACTTGCCAAGAAGGTGCTTGCTCATGATACAGACGGCGCTTTAAAGGTATATAGTGATTTACTTAATATCTAATATGTTGACTCTGAACAGAGTTACTAACAAAAATGGCAGGGACTTGAAAATTTCAAGTCCCTGCCTATTATTTTTCTAACACACTTATTCTTTTTTCCAACAACTCTACAAATTCATTCTTTAAATGTTCTGGCAACAATGACTCCATACACATATTAATAAATTTATCTTTCTTCTTAACAATACTTTCAATCATTTTTTCAGCCGATATTTTAGAAATACCGCATTTCTCAGCATATATCAGAAAATCTTTTCTTCTTATGTTCTGCTTTTTTCCATTCATTGTAAGTGCAAATTGTTCTTTATCTTCCGGCATTATCAGATTAACAGGAAGCAGATCATATGCTGGTGAAAGAATATATTCTCCACTTCCTTCTTCAGTCTCTATAAGAGAAAAATTTTTCAAATGCATATCAGAATTACCAACTACATATGAAAAAACTATTCTAAGATATAACTCAGTCATATCCAGACCCTGTCTGCTTGAATATTTGTCTACTATTTTAGCACATCTCTCATATGAGCCTTTATATTTGTCCTGCGTAAGTCTTAAATCCAACTGACAAAAATCTTCCATAGCTATCAATTGAACATTATCTTTACTCATTTTACGATCAATTCTCTTTGTAATATAAGCATAACTACCATTGTTCTGAATTAACGCATGCGGCACAGTTACTATTCCCACAATATCTGCCATACACATAACAAGCTGTTCTGCCTCAGGTAATGCCTCAAATTCATCAACCTGTGGTTTCAGAATATATCCTGTTGGATAATTGACCATAGTAAGTCTTGCTTTCGTCTTTTCAGAGAACAGATGTAACGATAATTTTTTCTGAACGCCAGTAACTGTATATCCTTTTGTTGTAGCTTCTAAGGCTATTTTTTCTATTATACTTTTATTTATATCAATTTCCGGAAGCTCATTTGTTCCAAAAAATTTTTTAATACAGTTTTTATGCCAACCGTCTATTCCGCCATTATTTAATGTTTTTCCGCAACATAAACAATTCATTCCTTCACCTCTTTTATACTGACATTTCCTATACAATCCTTACAAGAAACGAGAAGCAGACCAAATCTGTCCTGTATATTTATTTTCCAATTTCTACTTACAACCTGTAGCAGCCACCCCTCTGGAATAAGTCCATCAAAAAAGGGAAACAATGTTTTCGACGTATAAGTCTGTTTAGAAAGCGGCATTGTAAGCGATACCGCACTAGCACCATTAGATTCAATATAATCACTGTCATAACTAAACAAATATCCATCATCTGTTTCACATAATTCCCCTGCATATACATTTCTAACATACACATAGGCAGTCCTTAAAATCTCCATTATTTTTCCTTTCTTCCCGGTACCGCTTCCATTCCAAACATAGATAATGCAACATTAACTTTATCCATTCTTACGGTTTCTTTTCCCTGCTCTAATTCCCGAACAAATCTTAGTCCCAGTCCTGAACGAATCGCAAATTCTTCCTGAGTAAGACCACTTGCTTTTCTATTCTGTTTTATAAACTCAGCAATTTTATTCATTATTGTCCCCTCTTTTTGTCAATATATACATTTTATTACACCTTTTCGGGTATAATGTCAATATTTTTCAAGTAAAAAGCACCCGATAGGGTATATTTTATTTATTTAACTTTATATTACACCCTAAAGGGTATAAAAAAAGAGACAATCAAATAGATTGTCTCTTTTCATTAATATATATTACTGCTCATTAAAAAGTGCTGTTGAAAGATATCTGTCGCCTGAATCCGGAAGAAGAACAACTATTGTTTTTCCATCATTCTCTGGGCGGGCTGCAAGTATCTGTGCTGCCTTAAGTGCTGCACCAGAAGAGATACCAACAAGAACTCCCTCGCTCTTTGCAAAGCTTCTGCCCTCTACGAATGCATCGTCATTCTCGATTGCGATAACTTCATCATATATCTTAGTATTAAGTGTCTCTGGAACAAATCCTGCACCGATTCCCTGAATCTTATGTGGTCCTGCCTCACCCTTTGAAAGAACCGGGCTTGTGGCTGGCTCTACAGCAACAACCTTAACATCAGGGTTCTGTGACTTAAGATATTCACCGACACCTGTAACAGTTCCGCCTGTACCTACACCTGCAACAAATATATCAACCTTTCCTTCTGTCTGCTCCCAGATTTCAGGACCTGTTGTAGCCTTGTGAACTGCCGGATTAGCTGGGTTTACGAACTGTCCTAAGATAACTGAACCAGGATTCTGCTCCTTTAATTCCTCAGCCTTGGCAATAGCACCTTTCATTCCCTTAGCGCCCTCTGTAAGAACAATCTCAGCGCCATAAGCCTTAAGAAGATTTCTTCTCTCAACTGACATTGTGTCAGGAAGAGTAAGAACTGCTCTGTATCCCTTAGCAACTGCAACTGCTGCAAGACCGATACCTGTATTACCTGATGTTGGCTCTATAATCATTGCGCCCGGCTTAAGCTCACCCTTCTTCTCAGCATCCTCAATCATAGCAAGGGCAACTCTGTCCTTAACTGATCCTGCCGGATTAAGATACTCAAGCTTTGTAAGAAGCGTAACTCCTTCGATTCCTGCATTCTTAGCGTAACGGCTTGCGTTAAGAAGTGGTGTGTTTCCAATAAGCTCCAATGCACTGTTAATTACTTTACTCATGTTATTCCTCCTTGTTTTGCGAAGCAAAATCCGAGCTTCAATGACCAAAAGTATTGAATGCATCGGTAAATATGCTCCTGCGTCTCTATTAACCTACTAACTTGATGTGTAAATGTGTTGTTGAATATAAAATACCACTATTACCCCTCAATGTCAACACCATTTTCGTGACGGGTTTTAACCATTGCATCATGTGTAATATCCTTAATGACTTCGCTGGCAATTATGAGTCCGACAACTGATGGAACAAATGCTGTTGAACCCGGAATATCGCGTCTTTCTGTACATTTGTGGGCTGCTCCCGGAGGGCATATGCAGTTAGTACGGCAGCTTATCCCCATGTCCTCAATAGGACGGACTGGCTTCTCCTTAGAGTATACTACCTTAAGGTGCTTAACATTCCTCTTTTTTAATTCTCTTCTCATAACCTTGGCAAGCGGGCATACCGAAGTCTTATATATATCAGCAACCTCAAATTCTGCCGGATTAAGCTTATTGCCTGCTCCCATGCTGCTTATAACCGGCGTTCCTGCTTCCTGACATGCCATTACAAGCGCAATCTTGGCTGTCACCGTATCAACCGCATCAACCACATAATCATATTTGGAAAAATCGAACTGATCCTTAGTCTCCGGAAGGAAGAAGCATTTGTGCACTGTGACCTCACAATTCGGATTAATATCATGGATTCTCTCCATGCACACATCTGTCTTATACTGCCCCACTGTTTTCCTTGTTGCGATAATCTGTCTGTTAAGATTAGTCAGGCACACCTTATCGTCGTCTATTAAGTCAATCGCGCCGACACCGCTTCTGACAAGCGCCTCCACAGTATATCCGCCAACGCCGCCGACACCAAATACTGCAACGCGCGAATTTTCTAATATATCCATAGCTTCTTTACCAAGCAGAAGCTCTGTTCTTGAAAACTGATTTAACATAGATTGTCCTTTCTTTGTTTTAGTATCTAAATTTTAATTCCTACTTATGTGGTATGTCAATAATATTGCAATCAATTTATCTTATAACCTGCAAAGCAGCAACCCCCCTGATAATTACATTCTGCATGTAATCATCAGGGGGTTCTTACAATCATAGTTAATTATTATTTTTAACTTCCTCATAACTTCTTGCTACAGTAGCTGTCTTACCATTAACCTTAATAACAGCATCGCATTTAACTGCCCAATACTTAGCAGCATTAAATTTTTCACTAGGTAGCTGTGTGAGATTTATTGTCTGCTGGGATGTCCAATATTCAAAAACTAAATCATAAAAAGAAGTTTTATCACTCACAGTTATATTTATGCTTTTTATGGAAGTACAGCCGCTGAAAGCACCATGTTCAATTGTATATACTGATGATGGAACATCAAATTTTGTAAGCTTTGAACAACCACGAAATGCACCATTACCAATCACTTTTAAATTGGATGTATCGTTTCTAAATGAAACAGTCGTAAGACTTGTGCAGTTCTCAAAGCAGCCACCGACCAGCTTTTCAAGGCTTGAAGGTAATACAACGCTTTTTAGCAATGTGGATCCTTTAAATGCATTTACTCCGATACTTTTGATTCCTTCACTTATTTCAATAGTCTGTACTTCCGAACCAGCAAAGGCTCTTCCGTCAATTGCAATTACCGGAATATTATTGTATGAATTTGGAATAACAACATTTACGCTAGAACCTGTATATCCCGAAACTACATATGAACCGTCCTTCTGGCTGTACTGCAGACCGGAAGTTCCCTGATTGCTATTGGCTGAATCAGTTGCTTTAGTATTCTTTTTCTGTGTAGCAGAAGCTGTGCTGCTATTCGATGCTGATGTGGCGGTATTATTATTAACTGCTGTAGTGGCATTATTATTGGCACTATTGTCAGCACTATTATTAACATTTGTTTCTGTATTCCTTGCATCTTTAATTCCAAGAATTGTACCCAATACCAATAATGCAGTCACTATTACAATAATCATCTTTTTCATATTCATAGCCATTTCTCCCTATCATTTTATAACATTTCTGATATTAACAGTAAAATCTGTGATGTTATTAGTAAACATATCGTATATACAATTTTTTTCGTCCTCATCTAACCATGTTAATGAATTGTTTCTGCTATATACACCATTTACATAATAAATCATCGCAAAGCTTTCAAATTCTTCCACTACCTGATCGCAGGACAAGCCTGAATCCTGTGCTATATATTCAAATAGCATATTCTGAAGCTCTACATTGTATCTCATTGTATCTTCAAACACTGAATAAAGTGAGCTGTCATCGTACCATAAATGTCTGCTCAAAGCCCCCTCAAATACATTTATTAAATAAAACGCATCCTCCAGTGTAACATCCGCATTGGCAATACGCTCTGCCAGATTCCTGTAAAAGTACTTTATCATTGTCTTACCAATACTTGTCCGCATTTCATTTTTAATTGTATCTTTATTGTTCGTAAAGCTTCCAGAGCCGTATTCTTTGTCATATGCCCCTGTAAAATCTTCTCTGTCATTTGAAATACAGCAGATAGAATATAGCATATACATAAGCTCGCGTTTTTCTTCATCATCCGAAGCACCCAGCACAGCATATATTTTATCCGGATCATTCGACATCTGACTGACCGCAATACTGTCAGCACCATACTCTGGCTGCAGCAATGTTATAAGATTCAAGGTATTTAAGTAACCAACCATGTTATTGTATACCGTTGGTATTTTGGAATCATTCATATGCATACTCATGTATTCTGCTGAGGCTTCGTATAACCACAGATAATGCAGCGAATTAATTTCTCCCGTATCATCAAATGCTTCTACATACTGTGAACCGCCTATCTGTGTAAAACCGTCTATTTTAGCTGCCGGAGCCTGCCTTTGAAATAAATGTACAACCTCATGGTATATAGTTTTTTCCAGGCTGTTGCTCTGTCTTAACTGATTTATCTGGTTCGTATCAAGAACTACAGCCGCATCCTCTAATACAGCAGCATTGTATACTTTTTTCAAATCATTTTTCGTAAAGTCGGAGCTATCGATTCCTACAACCTTTACATCATTTAACATACAATAGACTTTTCTCAATGTAACCTCGTCCAATGAATCATGATATTCATTCAAGACAGCTATAATAGCCTTTGCTATTTCTGTTATATAATCCTTGCCGACTTCATCATATTTTTTATTCGCAGCCAGATATGAACTATTATTATGTGTAATTGCCTCTACCAGCATGGACTCAGACGGCATCTTATTGATGTCACATATTAAGTCTGTATATAAACCGGACTGATTATTTATCTGGGCATTGTAAGAATTTATATGTTCTATCGCATTGTCGACATTATACATATCAGCATATTTATAAATGATATTTTCAGCCTCAGCGCTTTTCACTAATTCTTCCAGATGCTCCTGTGATAAAATAATACTTGAATTCTTATAAGGAACAGTCTGCAGCCTTCTGTCTGCATTATTATTTTGTTTCGATACTCCTAATCCAAAATCATATATTCCAACGGAAGCACTTAAATCCGTATGCGTATTATATAGAAATGCATTATAGCTGGTATTCGTTGTCACACCAGAAGCATCACTCTTTGTGTTTCCATCTGAAACAAATGTAGTTGTAGTATTAGCTGATTCATTATGAGCAGACAATTTCCCGCAAGATGTCAATATAGAAGAACCCAGCAGGATGCCGCACATAACAGCATACTGCATTTTAGTTATTTTTCGAATCATCTTTTGTATTTCTCCTTTAACTATATGATTAAACATCATATCATAATATTCTCAAATATCATAGCTATTTATATAGAAATTAATCCATTTGTATCAAAGAATTTCTTTTACAGGAATACGCTTTAACCTTCTTCTGTTAACTTTTCAGATAAAGTGCTTGCATTATCAAACTATTTGTTGTATCATCATTTCAACAAGATGTAGTTTTGATTACTACATGTTATTGTAAATGCTATCAAAAAGGAGGAATTAGTTATGACAACATTTGCACCAGCACTTCATTTACGGAATGATAATATTAAGAATGGCAATCTGAATAATGATAATATACACACTAAGATTAAAGCACAGATGATTATTAAGGATCCCGGCAGCTCGATAACACATTTTATCGGCATGCTCTGTGCTATAGCCGGACTGTTCCCGCTTATTCTCAAAGCTGCCGCATGTGGAACAGCCGTAACCGTTGCTTCCATGACTGTATTTATGGTAAGCATGATTCTTCTGTATGCGGCAAGCACGACTTACCACACCTTTGACATATCAAGCAGCGTCAACATCGTGCTTAAGAGGCTTGACCACTGCATGATTCCTGTTCTTATCGCAGGCTCATACACCCCTGTCTGCCTCGTTGTTCTCCATAACATATATGGTTATGTTATGTTTGGCATTGTATGGGGAATTGCAGTTCTTGCAATCGCATTCAAGCTTCTGTGGGTAACATGTCCCAAGTGGATTTCTTCAGTCCTCTACATTGTGATGGGCTGGACCTGTGTAATGGCTCTTCCACAGATATATTCAGCACTTGCCGGAGCTGCTTTCTTCTGGCTTCTCGCCGGTGGAATTTTCTACACAGTCGGCGGCGTAATATATGCAATTAAGATGCCCGCATTTAATGCAAAGCACCCTTGTTTCGGAACACATGAAATCTTTCATGTATGTGTGATGGCTGGAAGTCTCTGCCACTTCGTACTGATGTACAGCTTCGTTACTGTTATGTAATGTCCCATAAAATATGTAAGCGGCGGATTTCCGCCGCCTTTATCTATATTAAGCACCTGTCTGCCCTTTCAGGCGTTATCCCACTTATATAATGGAGACTGCCGGCTCTTTCTCCGCACACATTACTTGTAAAATCATTAACAGGTGCTGATTTTACCGTATCTGAATCTGACTTAGCGTCAGCAATTACTCGCCGAGGTAATCCATAGGATTCACAGGAATACCATCCTTAGTCATTGAAAAATATATTCCCGGTCCCTCTTCTTTATAGTATGCCGTTGGCTCGGCCACAGTGCCAAGAAGCTGGCCTGCCGCAACGGTATCACCAATCTTTACATTTACATCTGAAAGCATGCCTGTTGTCATCTCATAGCCATTGCCTGCTGCAACCCTTACAGTAAGCCCTGTTTCAGTATTTTCGGCGACATCTATGACTACTCCGGAAGCGGCAGCACATACCTTCGTTCCGACATCAGATGCAACCACAATTCCGGAACTGCATTTGTACATGCCAAGAGATTTAAAATACACTGTAGACTCCATGTTGTAGCCAAGCGTGACGGTGCCACTTACCGGCCAGTATATAAGCGAGCCCTGGTCAAATGTATACTTACTTATAGCGTTTGCCATAACCTCCGCTTCTGACATAGGCTTCACTGCCTGCTCCTGTGTCAGAGCCTCTTCACCCTGTAACTCTTCACCCTGTTGCTTTTCATCCTGTGATTCCTTAGTCTGTTCTGTAGCCAGCTTCTCTGTTCCGTCACCATCATCAGACATGCTTGCTCTGGCATTAGTATTTATGATATCATCATCACCTACAGTAGGCTCTTCAACCGGAATATCCGGATTATCATCTGTCTTTATTGCCACATTGTCTTCCGTTTCATTCAGATTCACAAGATTATTATTCTTAGATTTCCTGACATTCTGCGCTACCGAAAATATCCCATATACAAGCGCAACAATAACAGCCAGCGTAATAACCGCTGACACAAGCTTAACCTTATCATTCCCCCGCGTTCTTACATCTGCCATACTAACATCCTCCAATCATTTCGCAAAGATTTCATGTTAATATAATTTCCAGATTCGGGGAGTTTATACTTTCCTGTTGTATTTCTCCATAGAAAAGACTCCCGCCGCAGTGCAATAATTTTCTATAAAAAAATCCCCGCACATACTGTGCGGGGATGGCGTTTTTAACCATGGTGGCTGTATTAAACATTTATACATTCAGAGCCAATCTCTAAAATGCTTCGCATTCAAAAGCAGTGGCATATCCGTCAGATAAAATTTCAAAATCAGCTTCAGAAATTTTGCTTGGCTCTGAACAAGATACAAAAACATTACATCTTAACAGGTGTCTTAGTAAGCTTCCAGATTTCTGTAGCATACTCTTCAATAGTTCTGTCTGATGAGAACTTACCTGCCTTAGCTGTGTTAGTCATAACAGTCTTAGCCCAGCCGCTGGCATCTCTGTATCTGTCATCAATCTTTCTCTGAGCCTCTGCATATGAGCGGAAGTCCTTAAGAATGAAGTAAGTATCTGCTCTTCTGCCTCCGTCATTATTAAGAAGAGAATTGTAGATATCTCTGAACATCTCTGTATCCTCTGGAGAATACTTTCCGTTGATAAGCTCCATAAGAACATCTCTTATTTCCTGATCATTGTTAAAGATTTCCATTGGATCATATCCGCCCTCATTCTCATAACGGATAACCTCGTCAGAGCTAAGACCGAATATCTGTGCATTCTCTGCACCAACTTCGTTGACAATCTCAACATTAGCTCCATCCATAGTACCAAGAGTAATTGCACCATTAAGCATGAACTTCATGTTACCTGTACCTGAAGCCTCCTTAGAAGCTGTAGATATCTGCTCACTTACATCTGCTGCCGCAAATATAATCTCACCATTAGATACTCTGTAGTTCTCGATGAATACAACCTTAATCTTGCCCTTGATAGAAGCATCGTTATTAATAACATTTGCTACATTATTGATAAGCTTAATAGTCTGCTTAGCAATCTTGTATCCTGCTGCTGCCTTAGCACCAAAGATAAATGTTCTTGGAACCATATCATAATCAGGATTTCTCTTAATCTGGTTGTACAGATACATAACATGTAAGATATTAAGTAACTGTCTCTTATATTCATGAAGTCTCTTAACCTGTACATCAAAGATAGAATTAGGATCAACATCAATTCCGTTATTCTCCTTGATATACTTGGCAAGACGAACCTTATTCTTATACTTAATCTGCATGAAATCCTGCTGTGCCTTAGGATCATCAACATAGAGCATAAGCTTGTCAAGCTGGCTTAAATCTGTAATCCATCCGTCTCCAATCTTATCTGTAATCCAGTCAGAAAGAAGTGGGTTAGCATGCTTTAAGAATCTTCTCTGGGTAATACCATTAGTCTTATTGTTAAACTTCTCAGGCATCATTTCATAGAAATCTCTTAACTCCTGCTTCTTTAAGATTTCTGTATGAAGCTTGGCAACACCATTAACAGAATATCCGGCAACGATAGCAAGATTAGCCATCTTAACCTGTCCGTCATAGATAATAGCCATCTTACGAACCTTCTCCTGGTCACCAGGATATTTAGCCTTAATCTCTTCTACGAAACGGCGGTTAATCTCTTCAACAATCTGGTAAATTCTTGGAAGAAGTCTTGAGAACAGTTCAATAGGCCACTTCTCAAGTGCCTCAGCCATGATTGTATGGTTAGTATAAGCTACAGTCTTAGATGTGATATCCCATGCCTCATCCCATTCAAGTCCATTCTCATCCATGAGGATACGCATAAGCTCTGCAACTGCAACAGTTGGATGTGTATCATTAAGCTGGAAAGTAACCTTCTTATAAATGTTCTTAACATCCCCATTATTCATTGACTTATATCTGTCAACAGCTCTCTGTACACTTGCTGATACGAAGAAATACTGCTGCTTAAGTCTTAATTCCTTACCTGCATAATGGTTATCATTAGGATAAAGTACCTCAACGATATTCTTTGCAAGGTTCTCCTCCTCGATAGCCTTCTGGTAATCACCCTTATCAAAAGAGTTAAGGTTAAATGTGTTAACAGGCTCTGCATCCCAGATTCTGAGTGAGTTAACAGTGTTGTTGCCATATCCAAGGACTGGAATATCATATGGAACAGCAATTACAGAACGGTAATCCTCCTGAACGAATACATCCCTTCCTGTCTTCTCATCTCTGTAAGAACGGACATATCCACCGAACTTAACCTCATATCTGTATTCAGATCTCTTAATTTCAAATGGGTTGCCATCCTTTAACCAGTTATCAGGAACCTCTACCTGATAGCCATCCTTAATCTCCTGCTTGAACATACCGTACTTATAACGGATACCACAGCCATATGCAGGATATTCAAGAGTTGCTAAAGAATCCATGAAACATGCTGCAAGACGGCCAAGACCACCATTACCTAAAGCTGCATCCGGCTCCTGATCCTCGATAACATTGATATCAAGTCCAAGCTCATCAAGGGCTTCCTTAATGTCATCATATGCACAGAGATTAATCATATTGTTGCCAAGTGCGCGTCCCATAAGGAATTCCATAGACATATAATATACCATCTTAGGATCATCCTTCTCATACTGCTTATGAGTAGCAATCCACTTATCAACGATGATATCCTTAACAGCATAAGATACTGCCTGGAAAATCTCCTGCTGATTAGCCTCTTCAATATTCTTTCTGTAAAGAGACTTGCAATTACTGATTACTTTCTTCTTGAATTCTTCCTTACTAAAATTCTGTGTTAAATTTGTCGACATGTACTTAAACTCCCTTCTGAATATGGACGGCTTCCCAATACGCTGACATACCATGTAAAAACAACAATCCGTCACACAATATATGACTAATTATACATAATAATATTTACAAATGCAAACTTAAAATACACAATAAAGAATAATATCCTGATTTATAGCCTCATAACTTTTTACCATTTCTTCACCACAAGCGCCGCCACCAATATAGTCTGTTTTCTCATTAATGATAAAATACATATAGTCTTCCCCATCATCTTTTACAAGTAGTCTTATGTCCTCTATAGCATCTTTTAACAAATCATCCTGTGACATGAATTTTAATGCAATTTTGTATTCATCACTATCCTTCTTTATTTCATAAAATCCATATAAATCAATCAAACGATTATATACATCTTTTAAATTTTTACTTTCCATGACCGCTCCTTTACATACATTCCATTTTAGAACCTTCTTCAATAGAATCTTCCCATTTATCTTAATAAATAATGCTGCTTAAGAAAACTCATTTAGGATTCTCAAGCAGCACATGTTTATAGTTCGCAATTTTATAACTTATCTTGCATCGATACAAAATATCCCTCTAAATCGCTTATATCTTTTCTGACCTTGGTTCCTTCTGTTTCTGCCTCAAAGGACATCAATGTTTTATACTTATATGTAAGTATTCCCTTCGTTCCTTCCGCATAGACATCATACATATCCTTAGATACTGGAAAAGTAACTATTTTTCCAGTATCAAGATTCATGGTAAAATAATAAGCAATTCCTTTCTCTGCAAGTCCTTCCTGGATAGCTCCAGTTCCAGCATACATCCGCTTATTAACATATTCCTCCTGAAATTTAGATGCAAGAGTTGCTGTCGTTGTGATTCTTTTAGACAACACCTGCATGATAAAATCTTTTGCCATAAATATAAATATAGCAATCACAACTACTGCAAATACAGTTAGTATTAACACGCCTAACCAGTGTGGTGCGATCTCCAAATTATCAGTTGTTCCCACTGCGCCAATCTGAGTGAATGTTGTCATAAAAAAGCACCCCTTTCATCAAATATATCAATATCTCTATACAATTAAAAACCTATTCTTTTCTATACAATAATTCCGACCTTTTTCTTTATTAAATAATAGCATATACATTAATATATGTCAATTATTCCCATATCACAAAAAAGCTGTGTACCAGCCCAAAAGACCAGCACACAGCTTCATATATCTTTTATTCAATTCACTGCATTAAGCAAGCTTCTCAACAGCAAGTGTAACCTTCTCGCCGTTGATATCCCACTCTTTCTCGAATCCTGCAGTCTTTCCAGTGATAATATCCTGTGCAAGAACTACAGTCTTAACCTGAGCGGCATTCTTATTAACAATATCAGCAATCTTGTCGTTGCCTGATACATAGAGATTAATCTTATCCATAACCTCGAAACCAGCGTCCTTACGCATAGTCTGAACCTTAGAGATAACCTCTCTTACGAAACCTTCCTCAATAAGCTCTGGAGTAAGGTTAGTATCAAGAACAACTGTGATACCCTTGTCGCTGCTTGCAACAAATCCTTCCTTCTGAGTCATATCGATAAGAACATCGTCCTTAGAAAGCTCGATAGTCTGACCTTCAACATTTAACTCGAAGCTGCCTGACTCGTTAAGCTTATCCATAGTTGCGTTGCCGTCAACCTCTGTAAGAGCTGTTCTGATTGCATTAAGAAGCTTTCCGTATTTTGGTCCGAGAGTCTTCATCTGTGGCTTGAATGAGTATGATGTAAATGCTCTGACATCATCTGTGTATTCAACTTCCTTAACATTAAGTTCATCAGCGATAATAGCTGTGTAGAACTCATCAAGCTTCCAGTCTGCCTTAATGAACATCTTGCCAATTGGCTGACGGTTCTTGATATTAGTTGAATTACGGCATGCACGTCCGATAACAACTGCGTCTAATACATCGTCCATAGTTTCCTCAAGCTTCTTGTCAATGAACTGCTCATTAACCTTAGGGAAGTCGCATAAATGGATTGAAATAGGCGCATTTTTATCAATGCTGCATACAAGATTTCTATAAATGCTTTCTGTCATGAATGGAACCATTGGTGCAGAAATCTTAGCAAGAGTTACAAGTGTTGTGTAAAGAGTCATGTAAGCATTAATCTTATCCTGCTCCATTCCCTTAGCCCAGAATCTCTCACGGCTTCTTCTTACATACCAGTTAGAAAGCTCATCTGTGAAGTCCTCAAGTGCTCTTGCAGTCTCTGTAATCTTGTAATTTTCAAGGTTAGTATCAACAACCTTAACTAAAGAATTAAGCTTTGATAATAACCATTTGTCCATAACTGAAATCTTGTCATATTCAAGCTGATACTTTGTAGCATCGAAATCATCAATATTAGCATACAGTACGAAGAATGCATATGTGTTCCAGAATGTTCCCATGAACTTTCTCTGACCTTCTGAAACCCACTCGTCCTTGAATCTGTTAGGAACCCAAGGTGCTGAATTCTCGTAGAAATACCAGCGGATTGCGTCAGCGCCATGCTTTGCTAATGCGTCAAATGGATCAACAGCGTTGCCCTTTGACTTACTCATTTTCTGTCCGTCTGCGTCCTGAACATGTCCGAGAACGATAACATTCTCATATGGAGCCTTGTTAAAGAGCAGTGTTGAGATAGCAAGTAATGAGTAGAACCAGCCTCTTGTCTGGTCAACAGCCTCAGAGATGAACTTAGCCGGGAACTGCTGCTCGAATACTTCCTTATTCTCAAATGGATAGTGATGCTGTGCAAATGGCATTGAACCTGAATCGAACCAGCAGTCGATAACCTCTGGAACTCTCTTCATTGTTCCCTGACACTTAGGACACTTACATGTAACTGCGTCAATATATGGTCTGTGAAGCTCAATATTATCAGGACAATTGTCTGACTTCTCCTTGAGTTCTTCAATGCTTCCGATAGACATCATCTCACCACAGTCTTCACACTGCCAGATATTAAGAGGAGTACCCCAGTATCTGTTTCGTGAAATTCCCCAGTCCTGAACATTTTCAAGCCATGCTCCGAAACGACCAGTACCGATTGTCTCTGGAATCCAGTTGATTGTCTTATTATTGGCAATTAAGTTAGCCTTAACCTCTGGATCTGTCATCTTGATAAACCATGATTCTCTAGCATAGTAGATAAGTGGTGTATCACATCTCCAGCAGTGTGGATATTCATGCTCTACCTTAGGTGCTGAGAAGAGGATTCCTCTCTTTTCGAGATCCTTAAGAACCTCAACATCACAGTTGATAGCGCCTGCTTCCATCTCCTTCTTAGTTGGCTTAGCACGCATTCCTGCAAATGGAGTCTCAGGCTTCATAACACCAGCCTCGTCTACCATCTGAACAAATGGAGCATCATATTTTCTACCAACTCTTGCATCGTCTTCACCAAATGCTGGTGCGATATGAACGATACCAGTACCATCTTCCATAGTTACATAATTATCGCAGTATACGAAAAATGCTTTCTTGTGCTGCTTGTCAGCGCAGTCCTTAGCACACTGGTAAAGTGGCTCATATTCCTTATATTCAAGGTCTTTACCCTTATATTCTTCAATAATCTCATAAGCAGGTGTGCCTTCTTCTCTCTCGATTCCACCAAGAACCTTGTCAAGAAGTGCCTTTGCCATGATGTATGTGAATCCATCTGCTGCCTTAACTTTTGCGTAAGTCTCATCTGGATTAACACAAAGAGCAATATTAGAGCAGAGTGTCCAAGGAGTTGTTGTCCATGCAAGGAAATATGCATCTTCGCCAACAATCTTAAATCTTACAACTGCTGTACGCTCTTTAAGAGTCTTGTAGCCCTGTGCTACCTCATGTGAGGAAAGAGGAGTACCACAACGAGGGCAGTAAGGAACAATCTTAAAGCCCTTATAAAGAAGACCTTTATCCCAGATCTGCTTTAAAGCCCACCATTCAGACTCGATAAAGTTATTGTCATACGTTACATATGGGTTATCCATATCAGCCCAGAAACCAACAGTAGATGAGAAGTCCTCCCACATACCCTTGTATTTCCATACAGATTCTTTGCAGTGGTTGATGAATGGCTCAAGACCATATTCCTCAATCTGTTCCTTGCCATCAAGACCTAACATCTTCTCAACCTCAAGCTCAACCGGAAGTCCGTGTGTATCCCAGCCTGCCTTACGAGGAACCATATATCCCTTCATTGTTCTGTATCTTGGAATCATATCCTTAATTACTCGTGTAAGCACATGTCCGATATGTGGCTTACCATTAGCAGTTGGAGGTCCATCATAGAATGTGTATGTTGGTCCTTCCTTTCTGTTATCAATACTTTTCTGGAAGATATCATTGTCTTTCCAGAACTTTTCAACTTCTTTTTCTCTGTCTACGAACTTCATGTCCGCAGAAACCTTCTGATAAATCATTGTAGCTTCCTTTCCTGCCTTGCGGCTTATATTTTCTTTTCGTAAGCCATGCCTCTTCGTGACTTCGTCATCCACGAATCCTCGTAATCCGCAGCTCCCGGACTTCGTCATCCGTGAATCCTTGTAATCCACAACTCCCGGATTTCGTCATCCGCGAATCCTCATAATCCACAACTCCCGGACTTCGTCATCCGTGAATCCTCATAATCCACAACTCCCGGATTTCGTCATCCGTTATACATTACGGACATTTGTCAAAACTGTCATACAGGCAAGCCTGACGACTGCTTGCAGACTTAGTGCTTACGAAAAAACCCTCTGTCGTAATACAACAGAGGGGTAACATGCTTATCCTGAAATCTGAATGATTACGACATACTATCATATGCGTCCCTGGCTTTAACCTGACGATGGGATTACCGTCCCCGCTTAATCTCTGTGTGATTTCAGCGAAGCTGCTCAGAAGTGATATTCAGATGGATAGTACTCGCACCGGCTCTCACCATCCCGGCTCGCTCATGCTTTTCACTCCAACCTACTGTCTTCGTCAATGCATTTGTTAAGATTTTATATAATAAATGTTTAGTTGTCAAGCGGTCTTTTCGCTATTTGTACATATCTTCTATGGGAATTAATCTTACATTGTAAGCCTTGGCATTATCCTGTAGCCAGTCAGTAAATCCGCTTAATGAATACAGATGATATTCAGCGGTTTTATATTTCTTATCTATCAGACCATCTCTGTCCATAAGCTCTTCCAACTGCTTCTTATCCATTGGCGTATTCCGGAATTTACACTCACCAAGAATTGCCTTATTATCTGTCGTATCCAGTCCGACCACATCAATATCTGTCTGCTCCTTCTTTGCCGGATTAGTTCCAAACCACTTGCCAACCTGAAGAACCGTACAACTGAATTTCCCTGAAAATGCATTCATCAAAAGATACTGCCTGCACATTTTTTCAAATATTTCACCCATATACTCATGAAGCTTAGGCTTTACCTGACTCAAATAATACTGTCTGCCATTGTCCATCTCAATCGCTGCAACTGCCCTCGGGATAAACTTGTGCCAGAACATAAACATTCCGTCAGATAGTGAATACATAACCTTTTTCTTATTGTTCTCCTCCGTAATTGCATACGCCTTTTCGACAATTCTGGTTTTAATCAAATGTTGAAGAATATTGTGGACAGAAGCACTTTCCGACTTTGTTTTGTCCTTTATCTCGACCGCTTTATTAGCACCATTAGCAATAGCAGATATAACATCATCATATACAGATGCATTCCTGAATTCCTGAATTAACAGGTTCCTTGGTTCCTCATACATAAATCCCGCCGGATTAAAATACAGATTAATAATATTATCATCAAGACTTTTATCAGCGTCAAACATAGAGATATATTTGGCAACGCCTCCGGTAATACCATAACAGATTGCCTTTTCCTCGCACGAATACCCCGGCACGAATAACGCAGTTTCAAGATAATTAAAAGGTTTCAAATCTATCTGCATGGTGCGTCTTCCATATATCGGACTCTTGCTGCTTAGCACTTCCTGTTCCATAAAGCTGACAGAAGAACCTGAAAGAATCAGAAAAATATTTTTATTAAGCCAGTTCTTATCAATCTCAACCTGCAGGAGCGATAAGAATTCTTTATCTGCCTCGGCGAGATACGGAAGCTCGTCAATAACCAGTATAAGCTTTTTATTGCCGATATTATTAGTTATAAAATTAAGTATATCCTTTATGTCTGTAAATCTTACCCCATTAATCCCCGGCATAAAATAATCGACAACTGCTTCTCCGAACAGTTCAATATTTCTTTCTGCACTACCTTTTATTGCGGTAAATGCAATATGCTCCTTATCCCTTATAAATTCGTTAATAAGAGTTGTCTTTCCTATTCTCCGGCGGCCATATACTATGCACATCTGGAAGGAATTCCTGCCATATGCAGCTTCTAAATTCTTCAATTCATTCTTTCTTCCAATAAATCCATCACACATACAACAGCCTCCCTTTTTGCTAAAATCAATTTTAGTAAAGACAGTTTTACTAAAGCTAGCTTTACTAAAGTTATCTTTACCAAAATCAGTATAGCCCATTTATTGTTAAAAATCAATGTAACTAATTATAAAAAAGCTGCAGCAACGATAACCATTACTGCAGCTTTTATCTGATTCTATTATATTCTGTATTATGCTTCTTTTTTCTGGTTCTTAGCCACAATTCTCATAATCAAATCAACGCTTCCATCGATTCCATAGGTTGAGCTGTTGATTGTAAGGTCGTAATTATCTGCCTCTCCCCAGTTCTTATCCGTATAGAATGCATATCTTTTAAGATGTGCCTTGTCTTCCCTGACAACATACTTGGCAGCCTGCTTGCGTGTAAGCTTATTCTTGCTCGTCTGATATGTTCTCTCAATACGAAGCTTCTTAGGCGCTGTAATAAATATGCTGATATGAGGGATGTGATTCTGTGTAAGAATATTGTCCGCATATCTTCCCATGATAACATATGGCTCCTGCTTTGCAAGCTCAACCAGCTTCTTTGAAGTGTTGAAGAACTGGACATCGGCTCTTGTGAGTCCATGATATTTCTTGAAATCCTTCCACCACTGCGCCGGTGTTCTAGGCACCTTATTCTGGAACAAAGCCCTGTCTGTTTCTGAATGCTCTTCATTACGCTGAAGTATCTCATTCACAATAGACACATCATAATAGCTGATTCTTAACTTATCAGCAAGCTTGAAGCCGATATCTGTACCTGCACAGCCGTAAGAACGGCCTATGCATATAATCAGATTGTCATTTTCACCAAATCTGTTGGCAAGGTTAGACATATTAAGTCCGGCATGCTCCGGATCAATAATATCGCTTCCCTCTCTGGCTTCCTGGATAGCCATTGCCTCATCGAAGATTTCACCGTATTCCTTCATCAGCTCCTTGTGAAGCTTCTCATCATCCTTCAGGGTTCTTGCCATATTACTGATAAGGGCAAGCTCACTTCTAAGCATAGTAGAATCTGCTGATGATTTAATCAGGTCTACCAAATCATTAATACATTTTTCCTTATTGCCCTGATATACGCGGCCCAGATTAGAACCTGTAGCTTTATATACCTTCTCGTCCAGTGCGTATATTCTGTTGGCAAGACTGGTTATCTTATCGTTCTCTGTCATAATGCGCACCTCCTATATAAAGAATAAAAGTGTATCAATTAAGAATACCGGCACAAGACAACATATAGACCACGCGATATATCCGAAAAAGCTTGGCATCTTGACACCGTTCTCATCTGAAATTGATTTAACCATAAAGTTAGGCGCATTACCAATATAAGTCATTGCACCCATGAATACTGCACCACATGATATAGCTGTAAGCATTTTCGCCGGAACAACTCCAAGAGCTGTTGTAAGTCCTGACGCAAATCCCATCGAGCCAGCCGTTGTAAGGAATACGAGGTAGGTCGGCGTATTATCAAGGAAGCTTGAAAGCGCTCCTGTTACCCAGAACATCTGGTATGGATGAGTAAGTCCAAGCTCTGCACCGGCACTCTTTAAAATCATAAGTGCAGGCTGCATAGTAATAAATATACCTATGAAAAGTACTGCAACCTCCTGAATTGCTCCCCATGTAAAGTGGTTCTTCTTTCTTATCTCTACATTAGTTGTCTTGAATGATAAAAATGCGGCTAAAAGAATCATGACTACTTCTATAAGTGAAGTAATTGAAAGCTTAACCTCACCAAATATAGGAATTGAGATTACCTCGCCTGCAGCATTCTGGAAAAGTGATACTTCCGGAAGCACACCGCTTAAGATAACTGCTGCAACAATAATCACGATAAATATAATATTATGTAAGCCTTCAAATCTTATAAGTGGCTCATCCTCTTTAATCTCCGGCATATAACCAGCCGCAATGTCCATCCTGTATGCCTTCATATCAATGAAGTACAGAGCAGCAAGAAGAATAACCATGTTAAGAAGCAGGATTGGGAAAAATCTTAAACTCCAGAAGAATGGCACACCTCTTGAGAATCCCATAAGAAGTGGTGGATCACCGATAGGTGTAAGGCTTCCTCCCATATTAGATATAAGGAAAATGAAGAACACCATAATGTGAGCCTTATTTCTTCTCCATGCATTCATCTTAATAACAGGTCTTACAAGAAGCATTGAAGCTCCTGTTGTTCCAATCCAGCTTGAAAGCAGGGTACCGATTCCAAGAAGAAGCACATTTACTCTGGGAGAACCTACGAGGCTTCCCTCAACCGTTATATTACCTGCTACGCAGAACAGACCGAAAAGCAGAACTATGAATGTCAGGTAATCGTTCACAAGACACTCAAGCACAGTCTCTGCCGCTGTTCCGGCACCATATTTTACTGCAAATGGAATAATGAAAAGCAGCGACCACAGAATAACTGCATATGGTCTGTTCTTTTCCCACCATTCACCTTTTACAAGTGGAATAATTGCTATACACAAAAGCAGACATGCAAATGGTATGCAAAGCCATAATGGCACATTCGTCAACTCGGCTGCAAGCGCAGTCATTGGACAAATATTAATACTCATAACTTAGCCTCCGTAAAAAAACCTGTTCCCCATACATGGAACAGGTTATCTTAATATTTAATTATCTCTGTACATCGAAAGACGAATTTTTCATAAGTCTCTTAATATGGTCAACACATGTAATATTAGTATCACCTCTGATAGCATGCTTCATTACTGATGAAGCAACAGCGAAGTTGACTGTATCCTCAGGTGCCATATTGTCCATAAGGGCATAGATAAGTCCTGATGAAAATGCGTCTCCGCCACCAACTCTGTCTACTATCTCGAAATTAATTGTCTTACTCTCATAAGTCTCTCCGTTAGTATAGTAGAAAGCCTTCAAAGAGTTGTTGCTTCCTGAGTGTACATATCTTACAGTTCTTGCAATAGCCTTCATATGATACTGCTCATCTATTGCCTTAAATACTCTGTCCATATCCTTGAAGGACGGATCCATTGTAAGACCATCCTTAACATCAGTTCCATCTTCTCTGTAAACATGGATAGGTTCAATTCCGATAAGTACATCTACATAAGGAAGATACTTACTAAGGACATCTCTTGCAGTCTCGAATGACCAGAGTGTACTTCTCCAGTTCGGATCGAAGCTGACTGTAAGTCCCATCTTCTTAGCTGCCTTAACTGCCATGTCCATCATCTTCCGGCAGTTGTAAGAAAGAGCTGGAGTGATACCGCTTATGTGAAGCCAGTCATAATCCTTAAGAATCTCTTCAAAATCGACATCCTTGTAGTCATATTCTGCAAATGCAGAATCAGCCCTGTCATATATTACCTGTGAAGGTCTGACTGAAACACCTTCTTCAAGATAATAAAGTCCCATTCTTCCTTCTGATCTGATTATGTGCTTAGTATGTACATCGTTAGATTTCAGGTAGTTAATAGTTGACTTTCCGAGGTCTGATTTAGGTAATACTGTAAAAAATGTCGAATCTACACCCAGATTAGCAAGGGAAACCGCTACATTCGCCTCTGCTCCACCGTAGTTAACTCTGAAATCATGTGTAGTTACAAGCTTTTCATAGTTCGGTGGTGATAATCTCAACATCAATTCACCAATTGCTATAAATTTCATGTCTTCCTCCATCATTATAATAGATTAAGGATACTAAATCCCCAAGATTGCATATTCCAACTACATATTACACCACATTTGTACAAATTGCAAACTTGCATATTAAATTCACATAAGATATAATTGTCTTATTAATTAGTAAGGTTAAGGTATGTGTTTATGGATATATTTGAGTCTCTGAATTCTGTGCTTGTAGACTTGTTCAATGATATCTTGAGCATTGAAGAGAGGGCTCTGATCACAGAAGAATTTAATGATATTTCTGTTACCGACATGCATATTATTGAGGCAATCGGCATTGAAGAGCCGCGCACCATGTCCACGATTTCCAAGTCTCTCGGTGTAACTATGGGAACCTTGACAGTTGGCATCAACGGACTTGTTAAGAAAGGCTATGTAATCAGGAAACGCGGAGAGAAAGACCGCCGTATAGTCTACGCCTCGCTCACAGACAAGGGAATTGCCGCGTACAGACATCATGAGAATTTCCACAAGGACATGATTGAACATATCACGAAGGATTTAACGACGGAACAGGCCGAGGTACTTACGAAAACATTTATACGTCTCGAAGATTTTTTCCACCAGATTCCGTAACGGAACTGGCAAGAATGGAGGAGCGCACACTACTTTGAAAAATGACAAGAATGGAGGATGCGTGTGAAAAATCAGATTGATATCTGATTTTTCACACGGCTATTTGTGACGCAGG
>CAVKBP010000004.1:0-38868 GCA_963654395.1 Ruminococcus sp. CAG:382 | reverse complement strand
TCTGACATTTGGCTCGCGATTCCTCCGGCACTTTGTGCCTGCGGAATGGAGATTATTATGGCAATTATACAATCACCGGTTTTTAAAGATATTTCAGAATCAGAAATAACAGAAATGACAGCGGCAGGCTTCTTACGCGCTAAGAAGTTCCGCAGGAATTCGATTATATACCATGTGACGGATATTGTTCACGAAATCGGAATTGTCGCATCAGGACAGGTAACTATTGAATATATCGACCTGTGGGGCAACAAAGCCATCATGAGCAATATTGCGCCCGGACATGTATTTGCTGAAAGCTATGCACTGACAGGCGAGCCTCTTATGGTCGACGCTGTTGCCACACAGACAAGCGTAATTCTGTTTCTTGACATGAAAAAATTGATGAATCCGACGACTGGGAATACTCATTGCAGGGATATCATAATTAATAACCTGCTAAATATTGCTATCCAAAAAAACCTTACACTCTCTAACCGGATATTCTGCACCTCTCCTAAGACAATAAGAGACAGGCTTTTTATATTCCTGTCCAATGAGTCAAGAAAAGCTGGCAGCGAGGAATTCGTGATTCCATTCGACCGCCAGCAGCTTGCCGATTATCTTAATGTTGACCGCTCCGCCCTCTCTAAGGAGCTTGGAAAAATGCGTAATGAAGGGCTTATAGAATTCAGAAAAAACAGTTTCCGTTTAATTAAAGATTAATTAATCCATCACTTTAATTGCATTTCCATATTTATTAACATCAGTAAGCGGTTCTGAAAGTTCCTTAACTGTGCCCTTCTTTATTTTCTGTACAGTATCTTCAATAACACTGTCAATATTATCAGGCATGAGTGCATGATTAACATCAAGGATACGCACCCAGCCTTCCTTTAACCCTGCCACCACATCCTGTCCGTTGACAGTTCCATCCATGCAGCTTTCTATCTTCTTTCCATTCATCAGGGCTTTGGCCGACTTTACGAAATAGTCAGAATAGTCAATCGAGCAGCTAATCAGAGAGCTTCTCGGTGCAATATCAGTCATACTCTGGTTATATCCGACATGATAAACCGGAATATCCCGCATCGAACCCTCACAGGCTGCCGCAGGACCGGAGGTATCGGAATGCTGTGCTATTATAACACAGCCCTGATTAATAAGCTCCTCCGTAGTCTTTTTCTCTCTGTAGTAATTCGACCATTCATATGTATATTTAACTGACATAGTTACCTCAGGAACAACTGAGCGCACACCAAGATAGAATGCAGTATATCCGGCTATTGTCTGGTCATCTGCAAATGTGGCAGTATATCCTATCTTTGCCTGCTCCGGTGTTATAATCCTGCTGTCAATCATCTCTTTTAACTTAATTCCGGCAGCCACACCACACACATATCTTCCCTGATAAATAGTTGCCGAACAGGTATGGTAATTAGACAATACCTTGCCTTCATCCGCATTATCACCAAGCGGCACGCAGAAATCAATATCTGCGTAAGAGGCGGCTGCTTCCTTCGTCTTCTTTTCATAGCCTCTGCTTGCAGCAATAATATAATTGCAGTTCTCATTTATAAGCTCATCTATAAATTCACCAACCTGGTCATCTGATACATTATATTTGGTAATACACTCTATGCTGCTGCCATACTCCTTTTTCAGGCTGTCAATGGCATCCATGAAATTCTCTGTATAAGGCGTTATCTCATCTCCCGGAAATATAAATCCTATTTTCAGATTCTTAGCCTCTGTTCTAGTCATATTAAAATATACACAGGCCGCAATGCACATAACTACCGATGTAACAGCACACAGGATATATTTCATATATTTCTTATTCATATCAGCCGTTCTCCTTTGATTTCTTGTATAAAGCCGCAGCGTCTATTGTTCCATCCTCTATAAGTGACAGCATGACATCAACAAGCTCAGGATCAAACTGCGTTCCCCGGCATCTTTTCAGCTCTCCGATTACGAAATCCATATCCAGCTGTTTGCGGTATACGCGGTTAGCTGTCATTGCGTCAAATGCGTCTGCTATTCCTATAATTCTGGCTTCAATAGGGATTTCCTCGCCCTTAAGTCCCTTACAGTATCCTGTGCCATCATATTTTTCATGATGATACAGTGCACCCAAATCAACATTTTCAATCATCTTGAAATCCTTAAGAATTTCACCGCCCTTAATAACATGGGTTTTCATAATGGCAAATTCTTCATCAGTCAGCTTATCAGGCTTATTAAGTATCGCATCCGGTATTCCAATCTTTCCGATATCGTGAAGCAGCGCCATCTTACGCAGGCTCTCACATTTCTTCTCTGAAAATCCGATGCGCTTTGCTATCGCAGCAGAATACTCAGATACCCTGTAGGAATGCTGGCTTGTGTTGGAGTCCTTGGCATCCACAGTACGCGCTATGGAAAGGATTGTTTCATTGCCCATCTCAATCTGCTTCTGTGCATATTCCAGCTCATACTTCTGCTTTAAGATTGTTTTCTGTGTACGCATTCTTGTAACAGCCCAGGTTATCCACACAATCACAAGCCCGGTAATAATCATCATATAGGCTTTAAACCATGCATGCTGGTACATTTCCATTTCTTTTTCTATTGTGAAGCTGGCGCCCTCCATTACACTGCCATCAAGTCCGTCAAGTATTGATATATGTAAAACATAGCTGCCCGAATTAAGGTCAGAATATGAAATCTTTCCAAATTCACTAAGCTGGCACTCTGTTTTCTCTGAATCATAGCCTTCAAGATAATAGCTAATATACGGATCATATACAGAATAATTCAATATCTCCGGTTCAAATGTAATTCTTGCTGTATCCGATGGAAGCCTTAGCACATCTGAACGGCTTATCTTGTACTGTGTACCGTCCACATCAACCGATTCAAGAAGCAGCCTGTATGACTTGGCTGCTGTATCATAGTCAGATATATTAATCTTGATAGCACCTGTTCCGCTGCAAAGATACAGCTCATCACCATCCATGCATGACCATGCATTGGCTGTCAGTGAGGAACGCAGTCCTTTCTTGGTATCAAGTATCGGATATTCTGTCCTAACATTTTCAATAATATCAGATGCTTTTCCAATATAGATTCCCGCACTTCCAAGAACCCAGCATACTCCATCCCTGATAATTATGTCGTAGTTGTTGCTATATGGAAATTTATCAAGACATGAAAGCTCTCCATCAGAATTCATATAGCAAAGTCCGTTGCTTGTAACAATAAACATTCCGTCGCTTTCCGGCTCGTATACCATGCGCAGGATTACATCAGATGAAAGCCCGTCTTTTTTCTCAATATGTCCGGTTACCTTGTCATCCTTAATAATACTGATGCCGCCGCCATCTGAACCGACATATATACTGCCCTTATATTCAAGGGTACAGAGTGATTTCTCATTAATAAATCCGTCATTTCTAGTGTACACCTCTTCGACAGTATCACCATTGATGACAGTTATTCCGTAATCCCCGGATACTATTATTCTTCCATCCTCTGCCTCCAGAATGCTTCTGAAACGCATTCCTGATGTTCCATCAGCTTCTGTAAACATTTTCATCTTATAACCATCCTGTATATCCGCATCTATCCTGCATATTCCGGAACCGACAGTGGCAATCCACAGGTTTCCCTTGCTATCCTCTTTCACACAACGGATTCTTGTGCCCGCAAATATATCTGTTAGCTCATTCTCTACTGCGGTATTATCTGATTCGTTGATAATTACCAGACCGTTATCCGTTCCACACAAAAGCATGTCATTCCACTTCTGCGTTGTATTAACTACACCCGCATCCAGACCTGTCTGTGTGAAAAGCTCCTGAAACGGAGATTTGCTCATTTTAAGCAGACCTTTTCTTGAGGAACAGAACCACAGGTTTCCCTGATAATCAATCAGCATACTGTAAATAGTACTTGAAAATTCATCTGTTTTTAACTTGTCAAATGTGTAGTCACTGTGTAAAACAGCAATGCCATTTTCTGCACATACGAATATATCTGAGCTTTCATTGCCTGAGACATAGAAGGAATTAACCGTTTCTATTCCGTCAAGCTGTTCCTTTCTTTGAAGCTGCGGCAGATTATTCTCCACCTTAAACTCATATATTGTATTCGCGGTTGAACCCATAAGAAGTCTTCCATCTTCTATAAAGCACACAGCCCTTATATTCCCCTGCTGTATGACATCTGTATACGACTGGACAAGCTCACCATTTCTTAACCAGAACACCTCACCTCTGTCTGTTGAAACAACTACATTGCCATCATGGTCCGCTGCCATGTGATAAGCATTCTTTATCTGCTCATAATTCTTAATAACCCTTACACCGCCATTTAAGGTCACAATGGACATGCCGTCTGCAGTACCTATATAGTAATTGCCATAGGAATCACTTGTAATATCCTTGATTGAATTAGAAAGCAGCCCCTCTGTCTCATCGATTGAGCTTACGACCTGTTCTCCAATAAGAATCGAGATACCATTATCATTAGTTCCAACCCACAATCTTCCCTCGCCATCTGCATGAAGACAGATAACACTTTTAACCGTTGGAAGGTCATTAAAAAGCTTGAACTTACTGCCATCATATTTGTAAAGACCGGCATATGTTGCCATCCAGAGCTTTCCATCCTTAGTCTGCTCTATGTCATTAGCCTCGCCCGAAAGCAATCCGTCCTCATTGGTATATATCTTCTTAAGATACACATCATAGTCTGTTTTATCCTCTGCGGCTGACACATGCATTGTACTTCCGGCTCCTGCTCCCAGCATAATAATCAACACAAGTAAGCCTGCCAGTTTTCTTTTTATGTTTCTGGGGTTATCCTTAATGTCTTCCGTCTTATTTCTTAAACATCCTGCAAGCCTGATTAGTGCAAATACAATCTCAACACTTATCAGCTTATCAAGAAATTCCACACAGAACTGCCCCCAGAAAAGCGCTATAACCTTAGGAATACCTCTATCCATGCACATCATTGCCGCCTGGCTTCCCCAGACATTCTGAATCGAGCCGTCATATACAGTGAGCTTAAGAACCAGCGATGTAAATGTGGCAAATACCGCTATTCCAATTCCAAGTGTCATGGTCTTAAAACGGCTTTCATGATATTTCTTTTCAAAAAAATAACCTGCCACCGCACCTATTACAGCACCTATGATACAGAATGCTGTCTGCTGCTCATTAAATATTCCATATATTATATTATTAGTAAAACCGACAATTCCACCACATACAGGTCCACCTATATATGCAATCAGAAATGTTCCTATGGAATCACCCCATATAGGAAGCATACATTTGTCTGCCACATTTCTTCCAATCAGATCTATTAATAATGCAATTATTGTATATGGTATAATCCGGTATTCCTTTCTGATTTTCATTGCTGCTCCTTTAGTTTCATCTTGTGCTAGTATGTAGATTATATATCTTTCCGGCAAAGAAAAAAAGCCCCCGGCATGTGGATATTTCCACCACTTCCGGAGACCTTCACTTATTCATGTTATTCTTTAATTATTCTTTAATGCATGATAAAGCTCTGCATGAGTAAGATACATATAAGGATGAACAAAGAATAAATTAACTATTCCAAATGTAATTCCACCAAGAATTATCCATCCTAAGAATGATAAATCTAATACGAAAGCATTCCACTTGTTACCCTGCATCATTGCCTTACTCTTAGCAAATGCGTCTTTTCTGCTTATTGTAGGATCATCTGCAAGAATGAATGGTACCATCATGTACTCATATGACTTAATAATACCAGGTATTATTAAAAGGATAGACCATAATGCTATGAAAATTGTACGGCAAAGCATTACAACTCCAACATGTCCATAACCATTCTTGAATGCAAATAAAACATCCTTTACCTTAGCATTGCCCTCTTTACAATTAATGTAGAACTTCTGACATCCAACCTCGATAGGATTCCATACAAAAATTGTTAAAAGCAGGTCAATGATTAATGCAACTGCAACAACTGCAAATACGGCAATAGCAACTGCTACGAAAGTCTTATGATCAAGAGCTGCAATCTGTCCTGATATGTCGTTCTCCTTAGCAGAGCTGCCGGCTGAAGCTGTGGCTGAACTATATAAGATTGTAAGGAAAATTCCTACAATAACAGCCTTCCAGTAGTTAGCCTTAAGTAGTTGCTTAGCATTAGCTTTAAGTTCCTTTCTACTCCACATACTTTTATTCTCCTTTGTCTCATATTTTAATGGACTAAAATGACCATTTATAATAGTCTAATGCTTTAGGATAGCTTTGTCAATCAAAATTAAAATACTTTGCATTCTGCCTCGCTTTCGATTTAGTCTGCACATATCCCATGATGACATCGTATAACGGCATAACTACGCCGCCGATTTCATAAAAAAGTTACGGTTGCCGATCTTCTTCCTGCCTTGGAAAATCCTTATTTTATGCGCCTTAGCGAGCAGATTGTTTCTGTATGGCACGTGTTTGGGAACATATCTACGCAGCAGCACCTCTCGACCTTATACCCCCTCGCCTGCAAAGTAACCAGATCCCTTGCCAGCGAAGTAGGCTTGCAGGAAATGTATACCATTCTGTCAACACCATAATCAATAATCTTTTCAAGCGCCTTAGGATGAATTCCGTCACGCGGTGGATCAAGCACGATGAAATCCGGCTTAGCCTCAATATTATCAAGTGCCTTTAATACATCATCTGCTATGAATTCACAGTTGTTAAGACCATTCTGGGCTGCATTCTTTCTGGCAGCCTCAACAGCTTCCGCAACAATCTCAACGCCAATAACCCTGCTGGCAACCGGAGATAATATCTGCGCAATCGTACCAGTTCCGGTATACAGGTCATATATAACCGGCTTACTGTCTGTATTTCCGGCAGTTCCAGCTGCCACAGCTCCATCAGTCACAACTCCATCAGCCACAGCTTCAGCAGACACAGCTCCATCAGACACAGCTCCATCAGCCACAGCACTATCTGAATCAGTCATCTCACCGAATCCACCGGAAAGCACATACTCTCTTGCCTTAGAATAAAGCACCTCCGCGCCAAGAGAATTAGTCTGAAAGAACGAGAAAGGCGTTATCTTAAAGCGCAGTCCTAAAAGCTCTTCCTCAATATAATCCTGTCCATACAGAAGCTCAGTTTTCTCATTGATAACTGCGTCTGCAAGACTGTCGTTAAATGTGTGAAGAACCCCGGTAAGCGTTCCTTTATATTCTATTGCTGTCAGGCGGCTTACAAGCTCTGTGAAATCATGCTCAAGCTGCGTTGTAGTTACAATATCAACAAGAATCTGTCCTGTCTTTACCGATTTTCTTACAAGAAGATGACGCAGATAACCCTCATGGCTTAGCTTATGCTGGAAAGGAAGCTCCTTCTCTGCCGCATAATCCTGAACGCATTTAAGAATTTTTCTGTAGTCCTCATCAATAATCTTACATTCTGTGACAGGAACGATATCATACATGCTGTTACGCTTGTGAAGTCCGAGTGCCAGCGGTCCGTCCTTGTACTCATCACCAAATGAAAACTCCATCTTATTGCGGTACTCTTCCTTAACCGGACTTCCGATTATTCCCTCAAATGGAAGCTCTCCATCAACAACTTCACCAAGAAGCTTTTCCACCTGTGCGCTCTTAAGCTTTAACTGCTCCTCGTAAGCCACTGTCTGATAAGTACAGCCACCGCATTTTCCAAAATGTGGACATGCCGGATTAGTCTCCAGAGGACTTTTCTCTACAACCCCCATAAGCCTGCCCTCGCAGTGTCCTTTTCTTTTCTTGTTCACACAGAAGCTTACAGTCTGCCCCGGAATTGCATTCTTGACAATTGCCTTTTCCTGCTGGCCATACTCATCCGTCACCCACACTGTCGCCTTATTTGGAAAATCAACCTTTTCAACTTTACCCTCGTATATGCTTCCCTTTTTCAATCTATACTCCATTCCGCACATGAATTGTGCCTGTTATTAACATATTTGTAACCATTCAGCTCCGTATCAAAAATGCTTCGCATTTCGCCGGTATAACATTTCACTCAAAAAATGCTTACCGCAATTCGGATTATGAACAGCCACACTGATTTTATCAGAAAAATGCACTAAAGTATAGTAGTTACATAAACCTCCAAAAATATAAAAAAAGCCACAACCGCTTTCATACCCTTACAGATACTACGCCGGCTGTGGCTTTCAATCGCTCATTGTAACATTATCAATTATTTCTCGATGTCTTCGTCTTCGAAATCATCTTCAAAATCTTCGTCATCGAAATCTTCATCAAAGTCATCTAAATAATCTGGTGTGAAATATTTGTATACAGCGTATGCAATACCAGCAACTGCTGCAACTGCACCAACGATAGCAAGAACAGTTATAACGATTGTGCTGCACTTCTTACAAGTCTTCTCTTCTTCCTTCTTGCCAATGATTTCCCCTAATTTAGTAGATGCAATGATATCATCTAATTTCTCTTTACTCATAACAATCTCTCCTTTAAATCACAGATTTGATAAGCGTATTATATCATAGCAGTAAACATTTGTCATTAAATTTTTTTAAGTCTTGCGAATCCTGCAAGCATTTTTTTCGTGCCAAACCCGTCAAATTCAACTGTAACCATGTAATCTCTTGCTGAATCCTCTATCGCAAGCACCTTTCCTTCACCGAATTTCACATGATTTACCATATCACCAACACTGTATCCAAGATTTCCAGAGACTTGTGCACTTATGTCCGCGCCTTTACCTGCGCTTCCCTTAGAAGCTGATGAGACACCTGAATTCCTTGCTGAACCTATGACATTTCTTGAAGACAAGCCGCTTCGTGTCGGCATCCCTGCATAAGCACTTCTTACTGAATCTGCCGGAGTCTTTCTCTTTTCCGGTTTTTTCAGGTCAAATAATTCCATTGGATCTTTTCCAAATCCCGGATTGGAGCTGCTGTTTATCTTAACCTTATTAGAGCTGTAGGTTCCTGCTGCCCTTCCGCCCGGTGTGCCGCTTCCGTAGCTGCTAAGAATAGATTTAGCTGCGGCACGCATATTGATGCCTTTAGCTTCATGCTCATCAGATGTACCGCCATATGCAATCTTTCCCTTGGCATACCCGCTGGAATTGTTAGCGATATTCATATATTCCTTAGGAATTTCATTAATAAATCTTGAAACCTTGTTCATCTGTGTCTCGCCCCGCACCATACGCGACTTGGCACTTGTCAGGTTAAGTATCTTCTCTGCCCTCGTTATTCCAACATAGCACAGTCTTCTCTCTTCCTCAATCTCGGTTGAATCGTCAGATACGATTGTCATATAGCTTGGGAAAAGTCCGTCCTCCATTCCTGTCATATAGACAATCGGGAATTCCAGACCTTTAGCACTGTGAAGTGTCATAAGCATTACATGCGGCTCTGACTCATCAAGGTTGTCAATATCAGCTATTAAGGCAACCTCCTCCAGCAATCCTGAAAGTGTAGGCTCTTCGCCAGCCTCCTTACAGCCATCCTCGTAACTTACTACCTTATTAATAAATTCGTCAAGATTCTCGCGTCTTGCCTCAACCTCTTCCATAGTCTCATTCTGCGACAGGCTCTCTATATATCCTGTGTCCTCAATTACAGCCTTGGCAAGCTCCTTTAACGACATGAATTCTTCTTTAGCACGAAGTCTTCCGATTAAATCCACGAATGGCTCCAGCTTTGATAATGCCGCATTCTTTAATGTGCCGATATCCTTAGCATTGACAAGCGCTTCCCAGAAGGTTATGTCATTAAAATCCGCATATTCCTGCAGTCTTTCAATCGTAGTATTACCAATTCCCCTCTTTGGAACATTTATAATTCTCTTGACTGCCTGACCGTCAAGACCATTATCAATAGTCTTAAGATAAGCAAGAATATCCTTGATTTCTTTCCTCTGATAGAAATTCTGTCCGCCATATATCCTATATGGAATGTTATGAATCATCAGCTTTTCTTCAAGTGCTCTTGACTGTGCATTAGTTCTGTAAAGAATAGCAACATCATTATAATTCCAGCCGTCCCTCACATACTCTGCAATACCGCAGGCAACTCCCTCTGCCTCATCAAATCCACTCTCATACAGAGTATAATTAACCTTATCACCCTCGCCGTTATCAGTCCAGAGTGACTTACTCTTTCTGCCAATGTTATGGCTTATCACCGCATTTGCAGCATTAAGAATAGTCTGCGTAGAGCGGTAATTCTGCTCAAGCTTTATAACCTTGGCACCTGTGAATACCTTTTCAAAATTAAGGATATTATAAATGTTAGCTCCACGGAACTTATATATAGACTGGTCATCATCACCAACCACACATATATTGCCATACTTTGCCGCAAGCAGCGCTACCAGCTTAAACTGTGAAGTATTCGTATCCTGATACTCGTCAACCATAATATATCTGAATCTGTCCTGATAATGAGAAAGCACCTCTGAATCACTCTGGAACAGCTCAACCGTCTTGAATATAAGGTCATCGAAATCAAGCGCGTTATTTAACTTAAGTGCCTTCTGATACTCCCTGTACACGCCCGCAATTCTTTTAAGATTATAGTCATTTCCTGCCTCAAGCTCGAATTCATCAGGAGTTTTCAGCTCATCCTTTGCAGATGATATCTTACTCATAATTGTGCGCTCCTTAAGCAGCTTGGTATCTATATTCATCTTCTTGCAGATATCCTTGATAACAGACTTCTGGTCGTCCGTATCGTATATCGTAAAGTTATTATCGTAGCCTATTCTGTCTATGTATCTTCTTAAAATCCTCACACATGTTGAGTGGAAGGTACTAACCCATACAGCCCCTGCGCCCTGTGCCACAGTGCTCTCAACACGCTCCTTCATCTCTCTTGCCGCTTTATTAGTAAATGTGATTGCCATAATATTGTATGGATCAACCCCACATTCCTCAATCAGATACGCAATCCTGTTCGTAAGCACGCGCGTCTTTCCAGAGCCTGCCCCGGCAATAATAAGCAGCGCACCATCCGTATATTTAACCGCCCTTTTCTGGCTGTCATTCAAATCCTCTAATCTCATATGCCCACCTTATTCTTTAATTCTTACCGACCTTCACATTATACAAAAGTAAAGGGATGTTGCCAAGCAAATGTGACAACATCCCTATGTTTTTAATTGAGCTTTCAAGCCAGCCCTCTAATGCTGCGCATTCAAAATGTGGGCTTATCCTACATTTTTACAATTATACCAGCTTGTTTCCACAGTTAGAACAGAAGTTAGCACCATTAGCTGGTGTTCCACAGTTAGGGCAGAACTTAGGAACGCTGCCTCCCTGCACTCCTGAATTCTGATTCATGCTGTTCATGGCATTGTTCATATTATTCATCATCTGCTGTCCGACCTGCATTCCCATCTGAAGCTGCATCATGTCACTGGCAATATTCGAACCGCCCTTAGAATTACCGATGCTGTCAGCCATAGCCATCTGGGTATATCTGTTCATATCTCCAACCATTGCCTGCGAAGCTGCCTTATTAGTCATCTTCTGAACCTCTTCCGGATAAGAGAAGCTTGAAATAGTGAAGCTTGTTATCGTAATTCCTAACTTGCACATCTCCATATCAAGGTCTGTCTTAATGCCTGCTGAGATATCATAGGCATTAGCCTGAAGATTAAACATATCCTTGCCCTCTTTAGAAATCCATTTCATAAGAAGCTGGTCAAGTACTGCTGATATTCTTTCTTTAACATCTGCAACAGTATACATCTGCTTTACACCTGCCACCTTGTCTATAAGTGTAATGTAATCAGATACTGAAAATGAGAAGTTACCGAAGGCTCTTATCGGCATACCACCCGGCAGTGACTGTGTCGGAATCATAATAGGATTCTTGGTTCCCCACTTCTCTGTGAATTCCTTGGTATTGACAAATAAAACCTCTGCCCTTACTCCACTGTTGAAGCCGAACTTAAAGCCCTTAAGTGTTGATAAGAATGGAATAATCTGTGATTCAATATCAAAGCTTCCCTCATCCTTAAAGATACCTTCAATCTTTCCATTGTACATAAAGATTGCATCCTGGCCGGCGCGGATAATCAGCTTACTGCCTTTCTTGATTTCCCTGTTAGTCCATTTCCAGAAGATTACATCATCCCTGTATTCTTCCCATTCAACTACATTGGCAAACTGCCCTTTGAATAATCCCATGTTCCATCTCCTTATCTATGTAATGAATTATAATCCCATCTTCTCCTTAAGTGCTGCCAGTTCATCATCAACTGCAGAATTAACCGGCTCTGCATCATACTTGGCTGCAAGGCTGTCAACATCAGTCTCCTGCTGTGACTGGTTAAGCTCTGCCATGGCATTGGCCTCGTCAAGCATCTTATCTGCCTTAGCCTCCATCTTGCTGAATGCATCCATGCTTGTTCCGACATTGTTCATGCTTGAGCCAACCTTGTTGATTCTCTCCTGTGCCTTAGCTGCTGCAACCTTAGCCTTAACTGCATCTCTTCTTGCTTCCAGAGACTGGATATCCTTGCAGAGCTTGTCATGCATCTGACGCATCTTAGCCGCATTATCTGCTGCTGCGTCATATGTCTGCTGTAATGCAGCCTGCTTTGAAGCCAACTGCTGCTTCTTCTCTAAGAAGGTTCTGGCATCTGCCTCATTGCCAGCCCTGAGAGCCTTCTCTGCATAAGACTGATACTTTGCAATGTCTGCTGTGCATGCATCAAGCTCTCTTTTAGACCTGGTCTCCTCAGCCATAACAGAAGCTGTCTCTGCCTTAACCTTGCCGAGGTCACTCTCAAGATTTCTCATGTACTGGTCAATCATCTTCTCCGGATCCTCACATTTGTCGAGAAGTGCATTGATATTAGCACTCATAATGTCCTTGAATCTTGTTAAAATACCCATAATAAATAATCCTCCATTCCCAAAACTCTTCAAAACCTTTTCCATTATAATATATCAGGCGTTAAAAGTCACTAAAATTTTATCACTTGAAATGTGGTTTTAAAAACTATATAATATAGCATAAGCATTATAAATGTATTCTCTTACGGATACACATTTTTAGTCAGAAGGAATGAAAAGCAATGAATAAAGACATCAAAGAGCTTATGGGCGGCATTCTTAAGGATATGGCTGCTCTTAACTATATCAGACCGGGTGATGTGCCGGATATCAATCTGTACATGGATCAGGTTACTACATTTATGTATGAGCATCTTCACAATGCCAACCGCACAGACGAAGACAAGGTATTAACCAAGACAATGATTAATAACTATGCCAAGAACAATCTGCTGCCATCGCCTGTGAAGAAAAAGTACTCTAAGGAACACATATACATCCTTACATTTATCTATTATTTTAAGAATATCCTTTCAATAAGCGATATCCAGAAAATGCTTAACCCTCTCACAGAGAAATTCTTCGACGAAGGCTCGAAGCCAGACCTTGACTACATCTATAAAGAGATATTCTCAATGGAGTCCTCACTTGCAAGGCCATTATCCAAGGACATATTCGCCAAGTCAGAACAGGCAAGCAACGCATTTGCAGATGTAGAAGATGATGACGACAGGGAGTTCCTGCAGTTTTTCAGTCTCGTGTGTCTGCTAAGCTTCGATGTATATATGAAAAAGAACATGATTGAAAGCCTGATTGATGATTACACAGCAAAGCACACTAATGCGCAGCCTGAAAAATCTTCAAAATCAACAAAGTCTGATAAATCCGACAAGAAAAAATAAAATTAAGGGAACTGTCACATACGGCAGTTCCCTTTAATTTACTTATTATTTTTATCTTCTGCCTTCTCAAGCATTCCAAGCCTTTCAAATACCCTGTCATACCCGTCGTTGCCATAATTAAGCGAGCGGTTTACCCTGCTTATAGTCGCAGTTGACGCTCCGGTCTTTTCCGCAATATCAAGATATGTCCTGTGCTCCCTTAGCATCTTGGCAACCTCGAATCTCTGTGACAGTGATAAAATCTCATTAATTGTGCATACATCCTCAAAGAAATCATATGCCTCATCTAAATCCTTAAGGCTTAATATCGCCTGAAAAAGCTGTTCAACAGCCGGTGTCTTTAGCTTATTATTCATAATTGTCCACCCCAGTTTCCAAAAAATAACATCAGTTTATTACTTTGAAATTTTAACACAGTGAAGTTTTAAAGTAAAGACATTATTCGCTTCTTAACGCTACAACCGGATCCTTCTTAGCCGCAAGTCTGGCAGGTATGAGTCCTGCGATAAATGTAAGCAACATGCTGATTATTATAAGTGTCACTCCGCCGGAAGCCGGAAGCTGTGCAACATTGGAAATATCTGTAAGCTGCTTAATCAATGCATTTATCGGAATACACAGCAGCAATGTCACAACAATTCCCAACGCACCTGAAACAAAGCCCTCGATAAGTGTCTCTGCATTGAATATTCTTGAAACATCCTTCTTGGAAGCACCGATACTTCTAAGCACACCGATTTCCTTGGTTCTCTCAAGCACTGAAATGTATGTGATAATACCTATCATAATTGAAGATACAATAAGTGATATTGCGACAAATGCTATCAATACATAAGAGATTGCGTTGATAATTGTACTTACTGATGACATCATTGTACCAATATAATCTGTGTAGCTGATAACATTTTCTTCCTTGCCATCATTTTGCTGTGTCTTATTATAATCGTCGATTATATCCTGAACCTTCTGCTTTGAATCAAAATCAGTTGCATATATATCAATCTGTGACGGTGTGTCAAGGTCTGTAATTCCAAGTGTTGACTTGTTGCTTGCCAGCGTTGCATCTGTCGTCCTTGCCTTTAATGACGCAGAGAAGAGCTGTAGTATCTGGTCGTCGCTCATTCCATTTGTCATCATCTGCATCTGTGCGCTTTCCTCATCTGAAAGCGTTGCCATATATGCATTCACATCATCCATTGTAAGCTCTGAATTCTTATCGTTGTTAAAAGGTATTCCTGTAAACACATCAACACTTGTATCAGCAAGCTGTGCCTTAGCTATGTCGCTGTCTGCCACCTTGTCAATGATGTACTCTGTAAGCTTAGCTGTGTAGCCGATTCCGCTTGAAATAGAAGTACTTACAGCATCCTCATTTGGCCTGATTATTCCGCACACCCTGATATCAGTTCCGTTGTTTACTACATTTGTCATAAATGTATCATCATCACTATAGTCATCCCAGGTGCCTGCCGCGTCATTGTACTTATACTTGTCGGTAGGCAGAACAAGCTTGAATTCTGTACCAAGTATATCGTCAAATGTATAGCTTGTATTACTCTCTGTCTCGTATGATTCACCAACCATCATTTTCTTGAACAGAGTCCTTATCTCCTCCGGATCCTTAAGTCCTAATGAGTAAAGTGTGTAATCATTAATTTCATTGTTCTTATCGACAACAAGCACAACCTCGTCGAAGCTCTCCGGCCAGTGTCCTGCAAGAACCTCATACTGTTCATCAAGAACCTGCTGGTTTCCTAATAACTGGCTCCATACACTGCTGTTAGAAAACATTCCAAGCCCCATGCCTGATGACATGGCTGATGATGTACTCGTCGCACCCTCGCCGTATAACGAATCAAATATCGTGCTAGGGTTTAACTGCTCAACCCCATTAGAGGTATCCTTCATATAAATGTTGAGTGGAACATTGTACGAATACTGTATATCACTTACATATGACTTAATATCAGAATCGCCATTTTCAATGAATTTCTTAAACTCGGATAAGTTATTGCTCTTAACCTCTTTCACCATGGTATTAACCATGTCGCCCATGATGTCGTTGGAATATATCTTAGTCTTATCCTCATGCTCCTGCGAATCTGAGTTTCCCGTCATGCTTGAAATCATGCTGCTTATATCAATAGATTCCTCCTGCAATGTTATCGGGTAGCTTGAAAGCGTATCTCTCTGAACCCTGTCAATATAGAGCTGTATACCGTTAGATATGGACAGAATCATTGCAATACCGATAATTCCTATGCTTCCTGCAAATGCGGTGAGAATTGTCCTTGTCTTCTTAGTCATCAGGTTATTGAACGAAAGCGAAAGTGCAGTAACGAATGACATAGAGGTTTTCTGCTTCTTTCCGGACTTCTTATGCTTCTGCTCTGATACCGCCTGCTTTGCGGCTTCTTTAGCCTTAATATCCGCTTCCATCTCTTCAGTAGAATATGGATTAGAATCATCTGTTATCTCGCCATCCAGCAATCTGACTATTCTTGTAGAATATTCCTTTGCAAGCTCCGGATTATGTGTAACCATAATAATAAGCCTGTCTTTAGAAATTTCTTTTAGAATCTCCATAATCTGGATACTTGTCTCGGTATCAAGCGCTCCTGTAGGCTCATCAGCAAGCAGTATATCAGGATCATTTACAAGTGCTCTCGCAATAGCAACTCTCTGCATCTGTCCACCTGACATCTGGTTAGGCTTCTTGTGAATCTGCTCACCAAGTCCAACCTTCTCAAGTGCCTCCTTCGCCCTTTTCCGTCTCTCTGCCTTAGATACGCCGGAAAGTGTAAGCGCAAGCTCAACATTTGATAAAACAGTCTGGTGTGGAATCAGATTGTAGCTCTGGAAAACAAATCCAATCGAGTTATTTCTGTAGAAATCCCAGTCCCTGTCCTTATAGTTCTTCGTCGATACACCATTAATCTTAAGGTCTCCGCTCGTGTACTTATCTAGTCCGCCTATAATATTAAGCATAGTAGTCTTACCACAGCCGGACTGTCCAAGAATCGACACAAACTCACAGTCCCTGAACCTTAAATCAATGCCCTTAAGCGCGCTCACCGTAGTCGAGCCGGACACATAATCCTTTTTAATATTATTTAATTCAAGCATTTAGGTCTCCTTTTGTTTTAATTGCAGGTCTGTAGCGTGGAACTTATCTGCGCCCTTATGTAATTTGAATATGTCAGTTGTGATGTCTGAATATAGCATACTCTCTCAAGAATCCTACGCTTAGTGGAACTAAATGCCGCTATCTACAAAGCTTATTGCGATGTCCAAAATCAAACGCGCTTCGCTTGAACGAGATTTTGGACACACACAATATCGAAAGGGCGCAGACAAGTTCCATGTCACAAGCCCGCTACTAAATATACACCATTAAAAGCACAACTTGCAATTTATTCCCGCACATTTTATACTAATATCGCTTTTTGTTTATGAAATTATAATTATTGTCAGGAGTCAATGTGAAATATTTTATAAGATTACGATTACGGAAATTAACAGCCACCGCTCTTTCGCTATGTATGGCAGCTACATTTGCAGTGCCATTCCTTGCTTACCCGGACCGGTTAATGGCTGATACACAGGATGACCTCGACGCTGTCAATAAGCAGCTTGAAGAACTAAGAAATAAGCAGACTGAGCTTAACGAATCATACGGTGAGCTTAACGAGCAGTTGTCTGCTTCGGGTGAAAAATTATCATCCATAGAAAATTCTATTAATAAAAAACAGTCAGAAATTGACACTACCAATGCTGATATCACTAAAATGCAGGAGGATATTGAGAAACAGTATGCCGCAATGAAGCTTCGTATACAGTTTATGTATGAGAATAATAATGCAACTATCCTGTCAACACTTCTGTCGGCAGAAAGCCTTTCTGACATGCTTTCAAAAACAGAATACATACAGCAGATTTCTAATTATGACCATGAAAAAATGCAGGAATTAAGCGACCTTCTGGCGGAGCTTAAAGAAAAACAGACAAAGCTGGAGGCAGAAATGTCTGAGCTGGTTGCACTTAAAGAAGATGCTTCCCGCGAGGCTGATAATTTCGCCACACTCCTTGCAGAGTGCAAGACAGAAATTGACACCACAAGCAGCAGCATTTCCAGTGCGGAAGCCCTTGCCCTTGAATATGAGAAAATGATTGAACAGGAAATGTTAGAGCGCCAGCGCCGTGAAATGGAAGCCCTTGAAGCCGCAAGAAAAGCGCAGGAAGAGGCTGCCAAAGCTAATAACGCCAGTAATTCCGGAAGCACAGGCAGCAATACATACAGCGGCACTGCCCAGGTTGACCAGAACGCACTGAATAATGTTTTAAAAAATCATACATCAGAGGATGTTGCCATGCTCGCAGCCATCATTGAATGCGAGGCAGGCAACCAGTCATACGAGGGCAAATGTGCTGTAGGAAGTGTTGTCATCAACCGAGTTGCAGATCCGCGCTTTGCCAACAGCATAAGCGCTGTAATATATGCTCCTTATCAGTTTTCACCTGTAGCCAGCGGACGATTTGCAATTGTCCTTGCAAGAGGTGCCAACGCAGACTGCACACAGGCAGCAGTTGATGTCCTCAACGGCTACATCAACATCAATGCCCTGTATTTCCATGTATATAACAGTGCTGTCGATGTAGGCGGAACTGTCATCGGAGACCATGTGTTTTATTAGTACATCGAAGATTAAATATCTGCTATATTGACTTGTCTGATTTTTCATATGCTGCGTTGTCGTCAATCGCCGTAGCCACCGCTACGCCTCTTTCCTCCGCCTTGCATACGAAAAATCATCCTGCACCAATATAGCAGATATTTAATTTCGCTGTACCAGATATTCTGAATAATCAACGGCTGTATCTTACATAATCTACTGTCACAAAGCCTTTGTTCTGGCTCTTGACAGAATTATCGTGTGATACATACACACCACTCTTTACACCAACCCATCTTCCGGCTTTAGCAGTAACGGAAACCGGGCTGGTGTAATTTTTTCCGTCTGTGCTTATCTCTATAGTTACCGTCTCAACAGGCGCAGCCTTAACCGGAAGCCCTGCCTCCATATGGTCTTTAGTTCCTGTTTTCTTAACAGTGTATTTGAAATATATTTCCTTAAGATTGTCATATGAGCCAAGTAATTCTCTTGTCTCCTCAGTGTATGCCATGTCACAGTCAAACTGCTGCACGCCCCTCACTGCATATACCTCTGCCTTTCCGTCTTTAACAGTCACATCTGCTGCCAGATAATCCATTCCCATATGAATAAAGCCTGCATTGTCACCAGCTTCCATTCCACTGATATTCATCTTAGCAACACAGCTAAATTCCGGTGCCGGCCATTTCTGTAAAAGCAGATTCCTGTAATCGCCGATTGGTCTGGCTGATACTCTTCCAACCGCATTAAGCCTTACATAAGAACCGTTATCAGACACATTTCCACCTTCATCAGTACCGTACTGCGCCCAGTCATCTTCCGGATTAGCATTCCACTGCCACTGTAAGCCTAAGCTGTCTCCTGTGAATTCATCAGTCGTATCCGGCTCACAGATTTCATAAACCGCGCCGACATCAGGCTTTTCGTACTCCATTACAGGCTCACCATAATCATTGCCAGCCTTCTTAACACCAATCACAGGCCAGTCATTTTCCCAGCTCATTGGCTGCAGATGTGTTATTCTTCCCGCAGCATACACATCCTGAAAATGTATGAACCAGTCCTGTCCGGTAACTGTGTCAACCCATGCGCCCTGATGAGGTCCATTGACAGGCGAATCCCCCTGTCTCATAACTACCTTGTACTCATATGGTCCGAACACATTTTTTGACCTTAACACTGTCTGCCAGCCGGTCTTAACACCGCCAGCCGGTGCAAATATATAATACCAGCCATTTTTCTTATACATTTTAGGACCTTCTATTGTAACCTGGTCGTTTAAGTTGCCGTCAAATATAACCTTTTCCTCGCCGATAAGCCCCATTCCATCAGGCTGCAGCTCAACCATATGAAGCACGCTCTTATAGCCGATACGGCTCTTTGCAACACCTGCAACGAGATATGCCTTTCCGTCCTCATCCCAGAATGGACAAGGATCAATCCAGCCAGCACCCGGTCTTATATTCACAGGTCTGCTCCACTCGCCATAAGGATCAGTTGCTGTAGTCATATATATTCCTTCATCCGGCATTGGGAAGCACACATAATATGTACCCTCGTGATATCTTATTGCTGGTGCCCACACTCCGCAGCCATGAACAGGATTCCTGTATCTGAATTCTGGAACCTTTGGCAAAATATAATTCACAACCCTCCAGTTTACCAAATCCTTAGAATGAAGCAGCGGCATAGCCGGTGCATTAGAAAAGCTTGATGATATCATGAAATAATCATCACCGACGCGGATTGCGTCCGGATCTGAATAATCAGCGTAAAGTATTGGATTCTGGTATCGTCCATTTCCCAAGTCTGCTGTCCACATATATGACCTCTTTCTGCCAGTTTACGGCTCATAAATTATTTCTGCTTGTGCAGATATTTAAATATTACACATGCTCAGAACCATTCTCCAAAATGCTTCGCATTTTGCCAGCCTCTGAACAATTATCATATTACAACAGTTAAATGAGAATTGCCAGTACTTTTATAAAGTTATTTTATAAAAGTTTTTGTAACCGTTCAGAGCCAAGCAAAATTTCACAAATCAGATATGGAATGCTTGCATTCCTATATCTGATTTTGAAATTTTATTTGGCAGATACGCCACACCGACAAAATGCGAAGCATTTTGGAGGCTGGCTCTGAACAGTTACAAGTTTTCAGACAGACATTTCTGCTATCTTCTTAAAAATAAAATTTCCTATCAGATAGCAGCAACACACTATCTGATAGGAAATTCTCCTGAATTTTATTAAATTACCGCCTAAAACAGCCTGTTAATCCTGCCTTGTTCCACAGCACCCCATCCTACAGATGCAGCACCCTCTCCTTAATCTCCTGGGTTCTGCCCTGATTCCAGAACTGTGTTCCAATATATCCGCAGGTTCTTCTCGCAACATTCATCTTATCCTGATTGCGGTTTCCGCAGTTAGGGCATTCCCAGATGAGCTTTCCGTCATCATCAGTGATAATCTGAATCTGTCCTGTGTAGCCGCATTCCTGACAATAATCACTCTTGGTATTAAGCTCCGCATACATAATATTCTCGTATATGTACTGCATAACCTTGAGTACCGCCGGAATATTATTCTGCATGTCAGGAACCTCAACATAGCTGATAGCGCCTCCCGGAGATAACTCCTGGAACTGTGATTCGAATTTCAGCTTGTCAAATGCATTGATATTCTCAGTTACATGAACATGATAACTATTAGTTATATAATTCTTGTCTGTTACACCCGGTATCTTACCGAATCTCTTCTGTAAGCACTTGGCAAACTTATATGTTGTAGATTCGAGCGGTGTTCCATAAAGTGAGAAATCAATATTAGTTTCCGCTGCCCATCTCTTGCAGGTCTCGTTAAGATACTTCATAACCTTAAGTGCAAATTCTGTACCCTCTGCCTTAGTGTGTGTCACACCCTTCATGTAGTAAGTACATTCGCAAAGACCAGCATAGCCTAGTGAAATAGTTGAATAACCGCCATAGAGAAGCTTATCAATTGTCTCACCCTTCTTAAGTCTTGCAAGCGCGCCATTCTGCCAGAGAATCGGTGCAACATCAGAAGGTGTACCCTTAAGCCTGTAATGTCTGCACATAAGCGCTCTCTTACACAGCTCAAGCCTTTCATTAAGGATACTCCAGAACTTATCAATATCCTTTCCAGATGAGCATGCCACATCAACAAGGTTAAGTGTTACAACGCCCTGATTAAATCTTCCGTAATACTTCGGCTTTCCTGTATCCGGATCTATATATGGTGTAAGGAAGCTTCTGCAGCCCATGCATGGGAAGCACTGTCCATTGCCATTGGCATCTACCTTTAGCTCCTTCATCTTCTTTTCAGATATATAATCAGGAACCATTCTCTTGGCTGTACACTGTGCTGCAAGCCTTGTAAGCTCCCAGTATTTGCTGCCTTCCCTTATATTGTCTTCTTCAAGGACATATATAAGCTTAGGGAATGCCGGTGTAATCCATACGCCCTTTTCATTCTTGACACCCTGCATTCTCTGCTTAAGAACTTCCTCTGTGACAAGCGCAAGATCCTCTCTTGTTCTTCCCTCCGGAACCTCATCAAGATACATAAATACAGTGACAAACGGAGCCTGTCCGTTAGTTGTCATAAGAGTGATGACCTGATACTGGATCATCTGCACGCCACGCTTGATTTCATCTCTTACACGAAGCTCTGCAACCTCTTTAATCTTCTCTTCTGAAGCCTCTATTCCCGTTTTTACAAATTCTTCTCTTACCTGTACGATAAACTTCTCACGGCTTATCTGTACGAATGGTGCGAGATGTGCCAAGGATATGCTCTGTCCTCCATACTGTGAGCTTGCAATCTGCGCAATTGCCTGTGTTGCAATATTGCATGCCGTAGAAAAGCTGTGCGGCTTCTCAATCATAGTCTCACTTATAACCGTTCCATTCTGCAGCATATCCTCAAGATTAACGAGACAGCAGTTATGCATATGCTGTGCAAAATAATCTGCATCATGGAAATGTATAAGTCCCTGCTCATGTGCATCCACAATATCTGCTGGCAGAAGAAGTCTTCTGGTAATATCCTTGCTTACCTCACCTGCCATATAGTCTCTCTGCACACTGTTGACCGTAGGATTCTTATTAGAATTCTCCTGCTTTACTTCCTCATTGTTACATTCAAGAAGACTCAGTATCTGCTCATCTGTTGAATTAGATTTACGCACCAGAGCTCTCTTATATCTGTAGGTAATATATTTTCTTGCCACTGCAAATGCTCTGAGATTCATAATCTGGTTCTCAACAAGATCCTGAATTTCCTCAACGCTTAATGAACGGTTCATCTCTTTACATATGCTTTCCACATTATTAGATATCGTTTCAATCTGTTCCTCTGAAAGCCTCTCGCTATGGACAACCTCCATATTAGCCTTCGATACAGCAGCCATGATTTTACTTATGTCAAATGTAACCTCTGAGCCACTTCTTTTAATAATCTTCATACTACACTCCATTCCTGCCTGCTTTTCAAGGCATCCCAAGTTTGTGCGCATGCACAAATCTTGAGTGTGAAAAATCGAAGATTTTTCACACAAAACCCCATTCTCGCCTGCTTTCCAAGGCATCCCAAGTTTGTGCGCATGCACAAATCTTGAGTGTGAAAAATCGAAGATTTTTCACACAAAACCCCATTCTCGCCTGCTTTCCAAGGCATCCCAAGTTTGTGCGCATGCACAAATCTTGAGTGTGAAAAATCGAAGATTTTTCACACAAAACCCCATTCTCGCCTGCTTTCCAAGGCATCCCAAGTTTGTGCGCATGCACAAATCTTGAGTGTGAAAAATCGAAGATTTTTCACACAAAACCCTCGCATAAAATATCCTGTCCGTATGGATAGTGTCCACATGAACTGTCATTAATTAATCTTTTTAAAAAACCGTATATACGAAAAAAATCTGCTGGGAGCCCATATTCACATGGTTTCCCAAGCAGATTCGATTATACAATATATAGAATTGCAAGTCAATCAAAAACACAATATCTTGTAATAAAAAACTATATATATTAATTCATCTTTTTTTCAGCTTCAGTAATAATATTAATAAGGGAAGCTGCAACCACAGCCATCTCAATCTCATATTCAGCCCACTGTGCAGATTCCTTACAACGGTCAATAGTGAATATTCCCCTGATATTATTAGCAGAACCTATTATGCAATGCACAGTTGAGAATACATTCTTTTCTCTCATTGCAATACCGAATTCAGGTGCTAAGTCTGTCTGGCGTCCGACAAATCCGACAGCAGCGTGATTCTTTCCATCCAGAAGCTTCTTAAACCCTTCTGTCCTGACATAATCAGCATTCATTGTACCACCTAAGTCAACACCCATGTAGTAGACTCTGTTAAGATTCGCTCCCCAGTACAGATTAATACTGTCAAGCCTGAAAGTATCATACATATGCTCAAACAGCCTTGCTACAGCTTTTCTTTCATCTTTATTGAACTCTTCCATTATTTCTGACAGGAATCTCAGCTCCTTCATCTCCCTGCCATCATTGATATTCTTTTCCTTAAGATTAAGAGACTTCTCATAAGACTCCCTATGAATATCATCCCTGAAAAATACATATCTGTCCCTGCCCTTTTCCTTAGCAACATACAGACAGAAATCCGCTTTTCTGAAAAGCTCCTCATATTCAGTACCATAGGTCGGACTATACGCTGCTCCGATTGAGCATGTAATCGTCAGGTCTTCAAAATCATCCACAAATTCCCATTTAATCTGGGTTCTTATGGCTCTTAGCATTCCTCTTAAGGTATTCTCATCATTAATTCCATTAAAGACAATAACGAATTCATCGCCGCCTATACGACCGACAACTCCATCCTCTCCAACTACCTCTCTTAGCTTTCTTCCTACCCTTGCAAGAACCTTGTCTCCATACATGTGACCATATACATCATTGACCTTCTTAAAATGATCCACATCCAGGACAGCAATTGTTACCCTGTTAGTCTTCTCTTCCTTGAGACATTTGACAGCATAAGCATTAATTGTCTTTTTATTATATACGCGCGTAAGAGAGTCAAACTGTAACTCCTCTATCATATCAGTAATCTGGTTATAGTTACGGATATCTGATTCAGGTATTACCCTGCCTACAACAATCTTTCTTCCATCACACTTGTTCATGACAGCTCCTATGAACCGCAGAGTTTCCATAACCTTGTTATATGTGCGCATGCTTGTCTTGAACTTGGTTGCAAATGTCTGTGTATATGAGCGCACCTCAGATATGAAGTTGGTGAACATTTCCCTGTCACCTTCATCTATATATCCTTCAGTAAGCATCTGCTTCTTCCAGTCATCAATATCAGCCTTATATATAACATCTCTCGAATCGACATCATATCTGTACATACTGAAAATGTTGTTATCCCTGTCATAAGTAAATGTGTATTCCCTGTCCAGTCCGAGAAGCATCTTGTGCTTTGATATATCGTCACGCAGATTCCTGTTGGCTTCCTCAATTGATTCCACATCAACAAGCTCAATATCCCTCATATGCCCGTTACCGGCACCACGCTGCTGATATACATAAAGGTGGTTATACCTTTCCTTACCCTGTGCATTGATAAACCTGAACATCCCACTCTTTGCAACACCATCATAGTCTTCTATGAAATTCATAAGTCTCTCTTTGTCCTGTGGGACTACCACCTCAAGAAGAGTGCCTATAATGTGTCCGAAATATTTTTCAAATGCTTTATTAGAAACACTGATAACACAATACTTGTCCACAGAGGCAATCCTTCTGCTCATCTTATGGGCAATTTCAAATTTTTCATTTGCCGTCACTTTATTATCCATGCTTATACCTCATGCTTACACTATTAATATTTTTCCGAATTACGCTACGAGAATTATATTATATAAGCATGGATTTTACAAGTGCCACAAAGCACTTTCTGAATATTTTTTAGTACTTTAGTACCAACGCGGCACACTGCCTTTTTATAACATTTTTTTCTTTTTTAACACCCACAAAACTATTACACATATCAGAAGTATAATTCCGCTTATTATCTCGAATCCAAATGGCGTGTCTGAAAAAGGCATCCACTTCCCGCCAACATTCATTCCATATATACCGGATATAATTGTCGGAATCGCCATTACGATTGTTATGGATGTAAGATATTTCATGACATTATTCAGCTTACTGTCAATTACAGATGACATAAGCTCTCTTGTACCATCTATGATATCCCTGTATATGGTGGTCATCTCGATAGCCTGCTGGTACTCGACCATGACATCCTCAAGCAGCTCCATATCCTCCGGATACTGTTCAAGTCTTTTATATCTTCTCAATCTCTCTAACACAATGCTGTTAGCGCGCAGAGATGTCGCGAAATAGACGAGTGTAGACTCTAATTCATGTAATTCAATAAGGTCTGTATCTGATGTATCACCATCAACTCTTTCTTCTATCTCAATTCTTTTCTTATCAATAAGCCGCAGATTAGCCTGATATACGAAAGCAGAACGGAAAAGCATCTGGTATATAAAACGCATTTTCTTCTTCGTGCTGAATTCCCTGACCTTATTCCTTATGAAATAATTAATAATAGGCGTGTCTACCTTACATACAGTAATTATCACATCACTTTTAAGAATAATACCAAGTGGAATTGTCGTATACATTTTCTTTTCATGTCTTACCTCCGGCGTCGGAATATCCACAAGTATAAGTGTATATCCGTCTTCAAGGCTTATACGCGAACTTTCTTCTTCATCAAGTGCTGATGCTATATCCTCTGGTTCAATTTCAAAACGCTCGGCAATATGCTCAAGCTCTTTACCTGTAGGGTCTACCATATTAATCCAGCAGCCCTCCTGAATATCCTCCAGTGTATTCAGCACCTGTTGGTCTGTCCTGTATATCTCTACCATAAGTCTGACCTTTCATAATTATTATTTCATTATAATCGTCCCTGATGCGTTTCATAATGAAGCTTCTTAAAGTATCATCCAGACTTCTGTATATATTGCATACAGCCTCACATTCAAGCGGATTGCGAGTCAGAAAATATCGTGTATTAAAGCCATATAAGGTGTACATCGCGTGCAGCACACTGACATCCGGCTTTGACGAGCCATTCTCTAATGCAGAATAGCTTCTTGGTGTCATCCCAAGCATATCCGCCATGCCAGATTTATCCATATCCTGTATCCGCCTTATTTCTGTAAATGTGTATCCGGTATATACATCATTATGAACTTCCAGTTCCATGCCATTGACAATCTCAAGTATCATTCTGTGGTAATATGCCACTGCCCTTTCTTCTTTATACCCGAATTGAAGCATGCTGTCAAACAGACAAAGCAAATTTCTTATAAAAACTTTTTTCCAGTTATCCGGACACTTCTCGTACATCTTCATAAATGGATTACTATTAACTATCCCATGCAGTATATAGTCAGAATCCCAGTCTGTGTACTTGTACATTCTTTCTATCATCCTGTATGTAACCGGCTGCGTCCCCGTTTCTATACGCGCCAGATAATCAATAGTAATATGCAGCATTTCTGCCACTTCATGCCTGGACAGCCCATCACTGAGCCGGCACTCCCTTAGTCTTCCCCCAATACTATACATTAATCCCTCCAAATGTCACATTCCCTGCAATGTGACTATAATATACGATTAATGCACCGCAGATAGTACGAGAACCTGTATTATTTACAGGATTAATCTGTAAAACATTATTTCTTATCTGTCTTACAGCTTCTTAAACCACACGAACCGCAGTTTCCATCACAGCCCTTTCCGAGTCCGCTCTTCTCATGCCTGTAAGAAACTGCGACATATATAGCAACAACTACAACTAGCAGTATTCCTGCTGATATAATCTGTCCCATTACGCATCTCCTTATTAATTGCTTCTATAGGCTTTTCCAAGCTCATCTGTAAGAGAAGCCAGTATTCTTAAAATCATAGTGCGTTCTGACTTGTCCAGCTCTTTGAAAGACTTGATAACAGCACTGATATTCTTAAATTTGGCTGTACTTATCTCTGAAAGATTCTTTGCCCCGCTTGCAGATATAAGTGAGAACAAGGTATCTACGAATTCAGCTCTCTGCTCTCTTGTAAGACCGTCTATCCATGCACTTAATGCAGTATTTAACTTCCTGCTTGCAGGGTTTAACTCCGGCATTGTCTCGAAATCCGGACCAATTATCTGCCATGACATGGCATCATGCTGCATAAGACCTGCCTGGCTGCTCTTTACAACCTCATAATCACCATTGTGGTTAAGAAGCATTCCTACGACTGAAGCATATGGAACAATGCTCTTGATTCTTGGAAGAATTGCCAGATAGTCAGGGTGCTTTACGAAATCACTGTCAAAGCCCGGACCATCGTTATTATATACTGTCACAATTCTTTTCTTAACTGATGGTCTTGCAAATACTGATGCATATACAGCCAGATTACCGCCCTTGGAATGTCCGCCTAATATAAGTCTTCCCTCAAAACGCTGTACAGTAGTGTCCATATATCTTACAGCATCCTTCTGTGCCGGAACAGGTGATAAGAAGCTCATGTTAAAATCCTCTTTCCAGCCTACAAGTGTATCATCAGTTCCCCTGAAAGCAATATATGTCAGCCTGTTGTTGATTCTTACATGAAATGCTGCAAACTGTTCCTCAATGCCGCCATCAACATAATCTACATAATTAGTCAGTATGAGTGAAGAGAATCTTTTGGTAGCTGCTGCTTCCCTTAAAAGATAAGGCGCTTTACCTATGAAAGATTTACATTTCTTAATCTCCTTCTCATCGTGGGTATCAAAAAATGTGTCTGCTGCCTCCGCAAGCGTAATAGTCTCGATACTTCCCGGTCCCGGTACAATATCAGTAAAATCCACATATGCAATCTCTGCAAGTATTAAATTGTCAACATCATTGAATGGTGCCTGACTAAAATCAAGGTCACCCCGCCATTTTAAATAATCAGATAAATTACTCATACTTTACCCCTTCTTAATCTACGCATTTTTCTTTCTGATATCTTCTTAGTTACAAGATCCTTCCATATAGAAGGTGTGAACAGAATTATCAGTGGAAATAATTCCAGTCTTCCGGCAAGCATGTCGAACATAAGGACATATTTGCTAAAGCCTGAATAACTTCCAAAATTCTGTGTCGGTCCGACTCCTGCAAGTCCCGGACCCACATTATTAATAGTTGTTGCTACTGCAGTGAAATTCGTCACAATATCCTTCCCCTCAATTGAGATGAGCAGCAAAGAGATTGTGAATATCATCATAACTGTTATGAAATAGATACTCACCGACCGGCATGTTCCGCTGTCAACCGGCTTGCCCTCTGTCTTAATCACCTTGACACTCTTAGGGTGGATGTATGACTGAATCTCCCTGAATATAGTCTTTATTCCTATTATAAACCTTGATACCTTAATTCCGCCAGCCGTACTTCCGGCACATGCGCCCACAAACATAAGCATAACCAGTACCGATTTCGACAGCGCCGGCCACATATCAAAGTCTACAGACGAATAACCTGTAGTCGTCATAATAGCTGCTACCTGGAACATCGTCTGCCTCAATGTAAGCTCAACAGCGCCCACACTTCTGTATATATTAACAAATATAATCGCAGACGCTGCCAGAATAACTGCAAAATAACATCTTACCTCTTCCACTTTAACAGCTTTTTTGAATTGCCGCAATACCACAAAGTAATATGCATTAAAATTAACACCAAAAAGCATCATAAAAATAGTTACTACCCACTGGATATATGGCGAAAAACCCGCAAAGCTGTCATTCCTTATGCCAAATCCACCGGTTCCGGCTGTTCCCATTGCTGTATTAACGGCATCGAGAAAATTCATCCTGCCAAAAAGAAGAAGCACTATCTGTATCACAGTCATACCAAAATATATCATATACAGAATCCTTGCTGTATACCTGATTTTCGGAACAAGCTTTCCAACTGAAGGTCCCGGGCTTTCTGCTTTCATAAGGTTAATATTAGAACCGCCTGTAAGCGGTATTACCGCCAGCAGAAATACTAAAACTCCCATTCCGCCAATCCAGTGTGTAAAGCATCTCCAGAACATAATACACTTTGACAGAGCTTCAACATCACCTAATATACTCGCGCCTGTTGTCGTAAAGCCTGAAATCGTCTCAAACATGGCATCTGTAAATGAAGGTATCTCCCGGCTTATAAAGAACGGCAGACAGCCGAATATACTCATAAGAATCCAGCTAAGTGCCGTGGTTACACAGCCCTCCTTCAGATAAAACACAGTATTTTCAGGCTTCTTATATGACATAAGAAATCCACATACAGCGCATAAAGCAATTGTTATTAAAAATGCATATACTGCCTGCTCCCTGTATACAATACCTACAATCACAGGAATAACCATAAGTGCCGCTTCAATCTTTAAAACATGTCCCAGAATATATCTTACTATAGAACTGTTCATATCAATATCCCAGCCTTTCCTATCCAAGAATATCTGTTATTGCATCAAAGCCTGTATGAGTTGTCACTATAACCACAGCATCTCCAACCATAAGGCTGTCAGTACCGCTTGGAATAATAATCGTGCCATTACGGTTAATAAGCGCTATAAGCAGGTTATCCTTTAACTTAAGCTCCATAAGCTGCCTGCCCGTAACCTCAGATTCCTTATCAATATTAAACTCTATAGCCTCTGCCTTCTGGTCAAACAAATGATACAAGGTCTGTATGTTATTGCTTCCCATGGACTCCTTCTTGGCTCTTACATAAGCAATAATAGCCTCAGAGGTTATGTATCTTGGATAAATCACGCTTCCTAAGTCAAGGCTTTCAATAACACTGCTAAAGCCCATTCTTGTAATTTTCGTTATACATTTGGCATCGGAAACCTTTCTTGCATAAAGAGTAAGCATGACATTCTCTTCATCAATGCCTGTAAGCGGAACAAAGCTTTCCACATACTCAATGCCTTCTTCACGCAGGAGACTCTCGTCAGTGCCGTCTCCATTGATTATAACAGCCTCTGGAAGCTCCTCGCTCAGCTTTAATGCGCGTTCCTTGTCATTCTCAATAATCTTGACAGCAATTCCCATGTTGAGAAGCTGCTTAGCAAGATAGTAGGCAACTCTTCCGCCTCCGACAATCATGGTACTCTTGACCTGATGCGTCTGGAAGCCTACGCTTCCAAGAAATGCTTTGGCATTCTTTCTTGAGGCAATGAAGGATATCTTATCGTCCGCCTTTATGACAAAATGTCCTGACGGAATGAACACATCCCCGCTTCTTTCAACTGCACATATAAGCACCTTAGACGCTGCCGCCTTAGATATCTCAGCAAGAGTGTGGTTGCACATCTGGTTGCCCACAGGAACCTTAATCTTAATCATCTCTGCCTGTCCATGTGCAAATGTTCCAATCTCTAAAGCTGTAGGCATATAAAGCACTCTTGCAATCTCACTTGCAGCCTCAAATTCCGGATTAATAATCATGGCAAGACCAAGCCTGTCTCTTAAAAATGCTGCTTCCTGGCTGTACTCCGGTGTCCTTACTCTTGCAATGGCTTCACAGCTTCCTGCTCTCCTTGCAAGCGTACAGCATAAAAGGTTCAGCTCATCCGAATCAGTTACCGAAATAAGAAGGTCAGCCGAATCAATACCTGCCTCCTTCTGTACAGCAAAGCTGGCTCCATTGCCCTCAACGCCCATGACATCATATGCACCGGTTATGGCATCAAGCTTAGTCCTGTTCTTATCGATAAGCGTAACATCATGGTTTTCCATGCTCAGCCTCTCTACAAGAGTGGCACCAACCTTGCCGCCTCCTACAACAATAATACTAAGTCCATTCTTTCTGGACTTATCATTCCCAAACATAAATCCTCCTAATCACTGCTGCATTGTTTTGCGAAGCAATCTACCTTCCAATTTCTTTCAGTTCCGCCAGCAGCTCCAGATCAGACTGCTGTACTCTCATATTAGATGTTATAGGTGCTTCTCCCGGATTCGTAACCGTAATCTCAATCACAGTTCCCTCCTTAATTCCACCCTGAAAACATCTGCTTAAGAATGCCACAAACTTAGGATGATTCTTCTGAAACTTATTTTTGGCATTCATAAGCTTCATAATTGACGCTGGATTCATAAATAATCTCCATTCCTTTAATTCTGCTATTCAACACGCAAAGTATACCATACTATGCAAAAAATAGAAATCCCCGACCTCCATTCACGCATATTAATTTTTCGTAAAATACAATTTCAAAATTTTTTCAAAAAAGTATTGACAATTCTCTATCCAGCCGTTATTATATTGCTTGTGTTTGCGCGAGTGGCTCAGTGGTGGAGCACCTCCTTGCCAAGGAGGGGGTCGCGGGTTCGATCCCCGTCTCGCGCTCTTTTATTTTCAGAGGAAGTCAGTGAGTACTGGCTTCCCTTTTTTATTACAGCTATTCATAAACCTCCCCCGCTGCCCCACCTCAGCGAGACTTCAATTTATTTATCCCACATTTATAATAATACATACATTTGTCTCACTTTTGTCTACATCTGTCTGATATAATGATGCCAGTTTAACAGATAACACCATAACATCGTAACGGACAATAAGGAGGATATACCTATGCCACACGAATATGAAGATTACGAATCTTATACACCAGAACGGCTTGAAATTGACTTTAACAAAACGAAAGAATTTATCGCAAAATATTATCAGGATTATTGTATAGCTGACAATATAAAAATGAATCAGGAAAAGGAAGATGTCAAAACAGGATGTAAGCAGTACCTTGATAGGATGAAAGAGGATGACTCGAAAAAAAGAAAAGACGAACTCAAAGTATTATTCACCAATCACTTTAAGAATAAGCGTGCAGCTAATAAAGCAGAGCTTGAGAAATTATTTACACAAATGAGCCACCTTGTCGATTCAATGAACCAATGGGAAAAGGATAGCGAAAAAAAATTTACAGATAAATTCAACGATATCGGTAATAAGCTGCTTGAAGCCAACGACAAACACAAAACTAAAAACATTGCTTCGTTACAAGCCAAAGAAACTGCATTAAAGAAAGAATACGACCAGTTCCAGACCGATAAAGAATTAATCGGCAAAATACAGGGCTTGATTGACCAGAAAATTAAAATATTAAGAAAAGCAAGATTAAGTAACTATATTGTAGACGACTATGATTTCTACGAATACGAGAATACTAATAAGGCTCTGGAGAATGTAAAGGCAACGCTCAAAAGCAAAATAAGTAAAAATGTATATAAAAAATATGTAGAAGAGCATGAAAAAATAATTACTGCTTACTTCAATGGACTCTACAAGGAAACACTTATGAATCCTTATAAAGATCCTGATTCTGTAATTAATGATAAATCCAATCTCGTCGCTGATGACTTGAGAAAAATGAGAAGCAAGATAGACAGTATTAATAAAAAATACGAAGAAGAAGACGCAAGGTATAAAGCCAAAGCAGATGAGGACGAACGTAGAGGATGTAAAATTTGTGAGGAATTACATGAGCAAAAACAGAATGTTATCAGAGAAAGACTTGAACAGGGAATTCTGATTTACAGAATGATTTACGAGTTACAGTCTTCACATAAAATGTTTGATAAGGCAGACTCTGCAGAATTTCAGGAAATGATTAAGAAGCTTCGGGACTGCGCCAGTGTAATAACATTTCCTGAATACCAGGACAAAAAGTACAACGAGCACTTCGATACAGACAGGAGAGTTGATACTCACTGCAATCGTGCCGTTGCAGCATGCAGAAATTACCTGAACTTAAAGCGTAACAGATTAAAGATCAGAGGATTTTCCAATGACGCGAAGAACAGAATATACAGAACAGAAATAATCCTTAACAGTTTATACACCTACTATCCAGAAACAAGACCGGCTGGACTTACCGAAAAGGATGTTAAAACCAACCTTGCAAAATATAATAACGAATTCAAGAACCTGAACGGACACTATCTGCGTGAGGGACTTGAAGTAATGAAGCATTATGGAGCTCCAGCAGCCAATAAGAATCAGCAGCGTATTGTTGTTGAGCAGAAGACTAATGCAATCAATAAAAATACAGTTGTAAGACTTGCTGCAAAGAATGCAAAGAAGCAGAAGGTTCCTGGAAAACACTAATCTTGTTACGAGCTTCAATTAAACTAAACAGAAATTGAGAATGTAATGAATGTGTAAAATAAAGTGTGTAAGTTACCGGTAATAATAACTTATACACTTTATATTACACTCTCAATCATAATTTATCTGGCGCATTTGTCACTTCACATAGACAGCCACCTTGTCTGAAACATTTTCTGAAAGTCCACTGTCATCAACCGCCTTAAAGCCTATATTGACAACCTCTGTTGTGCCGTCCTCATATGTCACTGTTATACTTATATCAAGCCCCTCATACATGCTCTTAACCATATCGTTATACGCCTGACGATTCTGATACAAGTTCCCAGTCTCCAGTTCTTTTGAAAACTTCACTATCTGTATTCCCTCATTCTGACTGCTGTCACTCTCCTCATACTCTTCCCCAATATCCTCGATGATATAATAAGCATAACCAGCATCCGTCTGTTTCCTGAATTTATAGGCAGAAGCCTGATATTCAGGACTTTCCTTATCAACCTCTCTCATTACTGCAAGCTTACATGTCACATCTGAATCCTCTCCCATCACAGAGTACTTAATATTTAAGATATTATCACCTGTCACATTAATACCTGCCATAATCATGCCCATAACAGACGAATCTCCCACCTGACTCGAGATTCCAGCTACAACTCCTGAAACATCAGCATTTTTCTCACCGCCAGAAAAAATGCATTCAGAAACATCATCAAGAGCTGCCGCATACACATTCATTACATGCGCCATTTTAATTTCTGGCTTCTGTTCAGTGACTATCTGATTATCACTTCCCACCTTAGCCCTCTTTAATTCGCCAGCTCCCGATACTAACGCTGCAGCAGCCGCTGCCACAAGACCTGCTGCCATTATTTTCTTCACAGTACTGCCCTTCCTGCTTCTTAAATGTGCGCTGTCCTTTTTCTGATAATTTCCGGCTTCTTCAATCAGTTCCGGTTTAATCCCATTAAATCCTTCATACAAATCCATACTCTCTAATTTTTTCATAGATATAAGCCCTCGCTTTCCAGATATTTTCTCAGTTCTTTTCTCGTCCTGTGAAGAGAAACCTTTACCGCAGACTCACTCATCTGCATTCTTTCTGATATATCTTTAATTGAATCGGAGTACCAGTATCTTCTAAGAAATATAATTCTCTTATTTTCATCAATGGAATTTAAAAAATCTGATAACATGTCTCCCACATCCTCTTTGTCCAGATGTGTCTGCAATCCACTATCACCTATGCATTCTTCCAGTTCCTTAGTCAGCTCAACAATCCTTGCCTGTCTCTTCCCTGCATTGTTTTTCCTGATTAAATCAATAGCTATATTTCTTGCTGCAGAAGCCACATACGCAAATAAATGCTCTGGTTTTGCCGGCGGTATGCTTTTCCACACTCTCATATATGCATCATTGACACATTCCAGCCCATCTTCCCTTGACTGCAGTATATTGGCTGCCAGCGCATTTAATCTTGCACCATATTTTTCATCTATTGCCCTGATTGCATTTTCATCTCTTTGAAATAACATATCAATTATCTGATTATCATCCATCACTGTCGTACTCCCTGTTTTTTAAAAGTGTTAACCCTTTCATAATTAGAGACGGATTTTTGCGGCTGAGGTTACATTTATCCAAAAATAAAAAAACTGGAAGACAATTATCTCCCAGAATTTTCTCTATGATATCTTTCCTTTTCATCATACATAAGCTTATCTGCCGACTTTAGCAGCAGCTCAAGATTATCAACATTTTCCTCGTAAAGAACACCTATAGAAACACTTAGCTTCTTCCTTTTCAGGTTCTCCTTCATCACATTGATTTTTTCTTCAAATGCGTCTTTTCCAATGCCCTTCACAACAATAACGAATTCATCTCCGCCTATCCTGTAGCATTCATCAGGAAATGTATCAGAAAGCACATTAGCCGTGGCACATATAAATGCATCTCCCTGCGCATGACCGTAATTATCATTTATTTTCTTAAGCCCGTTAAGGTCAATATATGCAGCACCAACATTCACCAGCTCATCATCCTTTGACGATTCGATTAAACTGATATATTTATTGCGGTTATACAACTGTGTAAGCATATCCCTGTAGCTTAGATTATACAGTGCCTCCTGCTGTGCCTTCTTCTCTAAGCTGTTTGTTATAAAATACTGCATTGACGAAAGAATTGTTGCGTCATCAAAATGTGCTGTCGGATTAGCAACCCCGAAAAAGCCTATTATATCGTCACCTCTCTTTAGCGGAACTGCTATAATCCTGCTGATTTTATACGACATAAGCAGCTCCCTGCATTCATCAGTTTCCTGATTGACATCAGATACATATACTGTCCTGCCCTCTTTAAATTCCTTAAGCCATGGGCTGACTATATTAATCTTTATATGCTTTCCTGTCTCGTTACCGCTTTCATTAAGTGCATATCCGTAGGTCTTTACAAGCACGTCCTGCCCATAATTTTTCTCGTATATAAAGCAACTGTACGAACCGAAGTAATTATTAATAATTGCAAGTATATTATGTATGGCAACATTGATATCAGCCCCTGTTGTAAGCTCAGCTATACACTGGTTAAGAAGCATCGAATCATTAAGCTCTGACGCTGTTTCCGACTGCTTCCTTGACAGCATTTCCAGCTTTTCATTCTGCTCATTTAATACAGTTATATATATAAGCATCATAGACAGGCATATTGATATATCAATCAGTGACACCCCATAGAAAGCAAACTGTATCAGTCCGGCAATCACAGGAAGTATGATATATGAATAAAGCGCTGCCACAGCCTTTTTACTTAATCTCTTCCCATACTGGATAAGAAGTGTTAACTCAATAATCATTCCCACCACCGGAAGAATCATCGACAATACATATCCCGGATTCCTGTGATATATATTATCCGCGTCAAAATAGTAATAAAGCTTCGTAAACTGTGAAATAACAACCAGAAGCACTGCCACAGCGCATATAATATTCATCAGTCTGGCTCTTTTAAGCTTTCTTTCTTCCTGCGCTGTAAAAAGACAGCTGCACACATATTTGTGAAAGAAATACAGAATCACTATATTCATCACAAATACTATAAAGTTAGATATACGGACGCACCAGAAACCAAACACTCCCTTAGCGCCTTTTGTCAGCCAGGCAGCCGCGTCACTCAGCATAAATACAGCCGTTGATACCTGCATATGTATCATCCAGCAGTTTTTCCGCTTGTCATATCTTTTGTTAAACATCATAGCCATACAGGCTGCTATGCAGAATACACTTCCCCACAAAAGAATCGCCACATTATATTCAGTACTACTTATAATGGACATATCTGCACTTATAAATGTTTTTGGTATATTTAAACTATCCACATCCTCCACCAGCCTATTTTATAATTATCATTTAGCTTTACCATTGCTTAAGCAGGCTGCCGAACACATCCAGCGCCTCCTGCACAACCTCAGGCTTAGTCATATCAATTCCGCACAATTTAAGAAGCTCAATTGGGTGCAGTGATGAACCACCTGATAAGAATTTTCTGTAGCCTTCTATAACCTGCTTATCACCTGCAAGTATCTTAGACGATATCGCAATTGCAGCAGAATAGCCGGTCGCATACTGGTATACATAGAATGGCGTGTAAAAATGTGGTATCCTTGCCCATTCAAGTGCTATCTCATCATCAATAACCATATCCGGTCCGAAATACTTTTCGTTCAGCTTCTTGTACATTGCACACAGGCTCTCTGCCGATAAAACCTCACCCTGCTCAGCATTTGCATGTGCCTCCATCTCGAACTCGGCAAACATTGTCTGTCTGTACAGAGTTCCCTTGAACTGCTCAAAGAAATGATTGAGCAGATATCTTTTCTTCTTCTCATCTTCCGTATTCTTTAACATATACTGCATAAGCAGTGCCTCGTTGACAGTAGAAGCAACCTCTGCAACGAAAATCTTATAACCTGCATAGATATAAGGCTGGCTTGCATTGGAATAATAAGTATGCATCGCATGCCCCATCTCATGAATTACCGTAAATACATCATTTAAGGTATCCGAATAATTAAGAAATACATACGGATGTGTGCCGTACGCACCCCATGAAAATGCTCCCGAGCGCTTTCCGGTATTCTCATACACATCTACCCAGCCATTTTCAAAGCCCTCTTTAATGTGTGAAACATACTCCTCACCCATTGGCGCAAGCGCATTTATAACTATATTCTTAGCCTCATCATAGCTTATCTTCCAGTCGATATCCTCAACCATCAGCGCATAGATATCATAAAAATGCAGCTCTTCAACACCAAGCGCTTTCTTTCTGATATCAACATACTGATACATTTTATCAAGATTGTCATTGACCGTCTTAATCAGATTCGTATATACATTTTCAGGAATAAATGAGCCATCAAGATACATGTTAAGCGTTGACTTGTAGCCCCTTGCAGCCGCATAGAACATTGCCTGCTTGACATTGCCATAGAATGCCGCCGCAAGCGTGTTAATGAAAGCGCCGTACTGCTTATACAGCGCCTCGAATGCCGCCCTTCTTACAGTCCTGTCCTGGCTTTCCATAAATGTGGCAAAATTGCCGTTAGTCAGCTCATCCGCCTGTCCGTTCTCTCTTTTCACCCTGCCGAACTTAACATCAGCATTGTTAAACTTGGAAAATACCTCATTAGGCACAGTCGATATCTGTGATGCCTTGGCAAGAAGCGCCTCCTCCTTTTCAGAAAGCGTATGCTCCTTTCCGGCAAGACAGTCGTCTATGAAATGCTTATACATCCCAAGCCTTTCATCCCCGCTTATATAGCGGTCAAGCACATTTTTATCAATCGCAATAAGCTCCGGCTCTAAAAATGCGTACTTCTCTGACACCTTCATAGCAGCCATCTGTGCTTTTCCAGACATCTCCTGATACCTTGAATTGCCTGTATCCTCGTAATATTTCATAAATGCATACACATACACTCTTTCAGTAATGTATTCTGCCTGTTCATACTCCTTAAGCGCCTTATAAAGCATATCTGCCGACTCGGTCATCCTGCCCTTAAGCTCACAAGGCTTTCCAGTCTTGTCAAGTATGCTGTTATAATCCTTATCCCATGCCTCATCAGAGCTGTATATATCATTCACAGCCCATTTATACTTATCATCTATCTCACTTCTTGCTGGCATAATATCTCCATTCCGCAGGCACAAAGTGCCGGAGGAATCGCGAGCCAAATGTCAGATTTG
>CAVKBP010000003.1:0-41348 GCA_963654395.1 Ruminococcus sp. CAG:382 | reverse complement strand
GTTAAATGATAGGATTATGAATAGTGAATTTTTTGATGGTATTGAGCAGTTATTTGGAACGGATGCAGAAGTTATTTCACATGTTTTTATACACTTTAATAAGGTATTTCTCTCAATCATTATTTTGGCATTAACAATTAATGGCATTGAGACAGTCGTGAAAGCAGTAAAATACAGTCGACAATAAAATAATTGAGGGCTCAAATAATTTTAGATGAATCAATCTCCATTTACAAATAACAGTGCGAATTTCTAAATTTTAGAAATAATAAAATGTAAATGGAGATATTTTAATAATTGTTACTAAATTCTCTCAGATTCCCAACAGTCAATACGGAGCATATAGCCAGCATTGGTATATACATCAATGCTGTTGCGTTGAGGATTGTATTCTGCAAACATAGTTCTCATAGTATCTTATCTCCTTATCGTCCAATCAATCATTCGTTACAAAAATTAGAAGCATTTCAATCAGTTCACCATGTCGTTTTTATTTTGTGTTATACTGTTTTATAGGATTTTCTTTCCCTTGTGTTTTCCCTTATCAGAGTTCGTAAATCCATATGGGAAGATATAACATAAGGGAAAGTCTAAGGGAAAGCTCACCTGCGACAAACTTAGTGTTTTCAAGGGCTTGAGAGATATTTGATAATAAAATATAACAATTATTAAATCCCTTGGAATATATGAAATCTCAATTCACATTTGTCAGATTCATAAAACATTTTTTCCATAATTGTATCATAATCACATAATGATGATAGAGAAGTGGTAAAGACAAATTTAATAGAAAGCTATGATAGACTAATGAACTTTGGAAAGAAACATCTGTTGGATAAGTTTTTCTTAGAGGATACTATTAACAGAAGTCTTAGGAATACGATATTAAGGGAAATGGTCAGTAATATTCTAATGCATCGAGAATTTTCTAGTAGTTATACGGCAAAGTTTGTAATTGAAGAAAAACGAATGTATATCGAGAATGCAAATAGGGCAACTGGGGAAGGATATATTACAGTCAACAATTTAGAGCCTAATCCTAAAAATCCTATTATTGCTTCTTTCTTTAGAAATATTGGTTATGCTGATCAGCTTGGATCAGGTGTGAGAAATTTATTTAAATACAGTAAATATTACTCTGGACAGGAACCTGAATTTATAGAAGGAGACATTTTCAGAATTATCGTACCATTGGATGATGCGTATTCATTTGATTTTGGGATAAATAGAAGTGAGACTAATGAGACTAATGAGACTAAAGATGAGACTAAAAGCGAAACAGATGATATTATTATAGAAAAAGTTGGCTCACGATATTGTTTGACAGAGGAAGAAAAAACGATTTTACTGATAATAAATCGCTCACCATCAATCACACAGAAAAAACTTCATGAGAAATCTGGTGTTTCGCTTGGAACGATTAAAAGAATTTTACCTAGACTGCAGAAGATGGGAATATTAACTAGGGAAGGTAGTAAAAGGGTTGGAAAATGGATTATAAATATTAATGTATAATGAGGAAGCTGAAATATGCTGTACTAGTTATTTATGAAACGATGTACTAAGCAAAGATAAGATACAAAAATAGCCGCCCCGACTTGACAAGTTGAGCGGCTATTTTAGTCAATAAATTTAAGTGTCAACCATCTATCGATGGCACTTTTTTCATGCTTAATATAACACGAAATTATTCTGATTTAGGAAAAAGTGGCAAAGGCTGCTGGAAATAACTTATACCAGCCAAGAAATCAGCCCTTTTAGCATTAATAACATTAATTATCCATATCAATAAGTAATTTCCCGCCCATCTTTTCTCCATTGCCTGAATTCAGCGGAAGCGGAAAGCAGCAGGTCAGAGGAAGAGTTAAGTGCAGTCTCAACAGAATCCTGAACAACTCCTATGATAAAGCCGATACCGACAACCTGCATGGCTACATCATTAGAAATACCGAATAAAGAGCAAGCCATAGGTATAAGCAGGAGTGAACCGCCGGCAACACCAGAAGCACCACAGGCAGAAACCGCTGCAAGAAAGCTTAAAAGGATTGCGCTTGGAATATCAACAGTGATACCCAGAGTATTGGCTGCGGCAAGCGTCATAACAGTAATCGTTATTGCAGCACCATCCATATTGATAGTTGCGCCGAGCGGGATAGTTACAGAATAAGTATCTCTGTCGAGCCCCATGTCCTCACATTCCTGCATGTTGATAGGAATGTTGGCAGCAGAGCTTCTTGTGAAAAATGCAGTGAGAGCACTCTTCTTTAAGCATCTGAATATAAGTGGATAAGGATTCTTGTGCGTACACCAGAAAACAAGTATCGGGTTGGTAACGAAATATATAAAAAGCATAGTACCAACAAGAAGCATAAGCAGCTTTCCATATTCCTTAAATACTGACAAGCCATTTCCTGAAACAGTATCAAATACAAGTCCCATAATACCAAATGGAGCAAAATTAATAATCCATGTGACAACCTTAGACAGACCGTTAGAGATATCTACAAGCATATCCTTAGTGGAATCCTTGGCATGTCTACATGCAATACCGATAACAACAGCCCATGCAAGAATACCTACATAGTTGGCACTGGCAAGGGAAGAGATAGGATTCTCAACGATATTCATTAATAAAGAATTAAGTACATCACTAATGCTTCCAGGTGATGACATTTCTTCAACGCTTTCTGTAAGAGTAAGCGTAACCGGGAACAGGCGGCTTGTAAATACGGCAACCACAGAGGCAAGAATCGTACTGAACATATACAGAATAATTACAGTTTTAATAACGCCGCCGTGGCTTTTTCCTGAGTGACATAAAGAGCTTATGACAAGCACAAATACAAGAAGCGGCGCAATAGCCTTAAGTGCGCCAACAAATACGCTTCCGAAAAGCGCTATGCCAGAAGCCTTAGGAACGAGCAGACCAAGAACAATACCAAGCGCCAGCCCTCCAATAATTCTTTTAATGAGACTAATACTAATCCATTTGTCTAATAATTTTTTCATAATCAAAAGATTCTCCTATGCAAAACTTTTACTATTATAAACTTGAGTAATATATTTGACAACTGATACTTTCAATAATAAAAAATATATTGTAAAATGTGAAATAATAATCACATAAGCATTTTTGAAAAAATCGGACATGCACTCCTGCTGTCAGGCAAAGTGCTGCCGGATTTTGGTGTGAGGATAGGCGTTAATATCAACGAAAAGAATTACAGAAGGCTAATGAAAGGAAATCACTATGGGAACAGTATACTTCACAAGACATGGACAGACTGTCTGGAATGTTGAGAACAAGATATGTGGTGCAACAGATTCGCCACTTACAGAATTAGGACACATACAGGCAATAGAGCTGGGAAATAAAATTTTATCAGAAGGAATACACATAGATGAAATTCTGTATTCTCCGCTTACAAGGGCAAAGGATACAGCACTCCATATATCGGAAATTACAGGAATACCGGCGCGCGAAGAGCTTAGACTAAAGGAGCAGAATTTTGGCAGATACGAATCGACACCGAGGGATGGAGAAGAATTTGCCAGAGCCAAATGTAATTTCATATGCAGCTTTGATGGCGGTGAGACAATGCTTCATCTTGCACAGCGCATATACAATCTGCTCGACGATATAAAGGCACAGCCGGATAAGACATATCTGCTGGTTGCGCATAATGGGATAGCGAGAATGGTGAAGTCGTATTTTGAGGATATGGGAAATGAGGAGTTTTCGGGGTTTAAGATAAAGAATTGTGAGATTCTTAGGTTTGAGATTTAGGGATGAGGGGCATCGGGAGGGTGTGGTGGACGGTCGCTGTGGGCGGGTGATGGTATGATTTTCAGACGCGCTCCCGCTCGGAGAAAAACGCAACTGTACTAAACTCGCTGGGCAAAAGCCGCTGTTGGCGGCTTCTACCCAGCTCGTTAAGTGCAGGCGTTTTTCTACGGTCTGAAAATCACACCATCACCCGCCCGCCGCTTATGCTGTTGAAGCTCCCAGACTCCCAGATGTCGCGGGGCTCATCTGGGAGAGGTTCTGTCGATTGCTGTTTACTGGCGGTATCCGCAGCGGCTGCATTCGTCATAGGCATTGTTGTCGGATACTTCGACTGTTTCATATTCTGGCTCGTGGTATGTGTAACTATATTCCAGACTGTAGTTACTACAATCATCAAAATAATAATCGTCAACACTATTCCAGTAATCATCAGCCATTATATGTTCACCAGCTTCATCATCAGTCGCAAATCTGGCACCGCAGCCATTGCAGACATAATATTCTTCATGGGTATAATACCCCTCTTTAACAACTTTTTGTTCTGAATGTGTGGTTGCGTCATGGTGAACCATGTTGTGATTGAGGGCTGGGATGCTTTCTGTTCTGGTTGCACCACAGGAACAGCTATAGGTTCTGGTGCCCTCCTCAGTACAGGCAGGCTGTGCTGTTACAGTGCCGTCATCCCAGCTATGGGTATGAGAAGCTCTGTTAGAAGCAGAACTGTCAGAGTTGACATTGTTTACATAACTATTATTGTTATTTACATGACTGTCAGAGCTGGAGCTGCCTGAACTGTTATTACCTGCATTACTGCCAGTATCAGCGTTGCTGCTGGAACTATTATTACTGTCAGTGTCAGTATTACTGCTGAACCTATTATTACTGCCAGCATCAGCATTGCTGTTGGAATTACTATTGTTGCCAGCATTACCATTACTATTGTCAGATGAAATGTTCTGTACAGAAGCAGGAGCAATTTCAGCAGAGTTGTTATCAGAATTCTCCCTGTTTTCATATGATACAGCAGAAGTATCATTGTCAGCGGCAGTTGAAGCAGATTCCTTAATAGCAGCACCGTCAGTCGTCTTATTATCATTGCTGTCCGTTTTGCTTACAGAAGAGATTTCAGAAGCAAATTTAGAAGTAGAATCAGCACTATTAGAAGCAGATTTACTTCCACAGGCAGCACAAGTGATAGTCATAGTTGAGATAAGCATCAAAGCCAGAAATTTCCTTTTCATATTTCCATAAAAATCCTTTCAATAAATCTAATTTTGTATTTCTTTTGGCTATGGGAATTATCGCATTCCTTAACAGTGTCCAGTATATTCCAACGCAAAAAAAATCAACTAATTATAATATAATTCTTTCAGTCCCAGAAATAAATCAAAAATCCAGTACCCACCCACACCCTCCCACCTCTGGTGAGCGGAGCAACACCAGAGGCTCCTAAGTTTCAGTCTAGAACAACATTTCATCAACAAATCCAAAATACAGTTTCCACCCACACCCTCCCCCTCCGGTGAGCGGAGCAACACCAGAGGCTCCTAAGTTTCAGTCTAGAACAACATTTCATCAACAAATCCAAAATACAGTTTCCACCCCCACCCCTCCCCCCTCTGGTGAGCGAAGCAACACCAGAGACTCTTAAGCTTCAATCCCGAATTAACAAGGCAGGGAAGAGACAGCCAGCCGCGGCAGCCGGGTATATTTACTGACGCAGACCGTTGAAAAGCGTCGGCACTTAACGAGCCGGGCAGAAGCCGCCAGAGGCGGCTTCCCCCGGCAAGTTTAGTACCGCTACGCTTTTCACCGAGCGGGAGCGCGTCTGCGTCAGAAAATATACCCGGCTGCCGCGGCGTCCGTCCTTCACCCGTAAGTGCGAAGAAAACCAAAGAACCTCTAGACCACAGCATTTCTTTGCGCTATAATCAAACCCGGCTGACTACCAGACTACCAGCCAGAATCAGATTGAAAAAAGACAGGAAAGGCAATAACATGTTCAACACATCATACATCAAAAAAGCAGCGAAAAAGGCGGCAGCAGTAACAGCAGTTTTACTTGCAGCAGCCACACTTCCAGTCAGCATGACCAATGCGGATACACAGACCATACAGGCAGCAGGAAGCACACTGACAGGAAGCCACTCATCACAGACAGCATCAGAATATACAGAAATCCGCACAGCCGCAGAGCTTGTGGAGGCAGCGAAGAATGCCACAGGTAATTATAAACTGATGACAGATATAGATATGATTGGAACCGAGTGGACACCTTGGGATTTTTCAGGCACATTTGACGGAAACGGACACAGCATACTTAACCTGTCAGTAACGACAGTAAGTAAGCAGACAATGAAGACCTATGATGGCAACAGAAAAGAGTATGAGACATACGGTGCAGGGTTTTTCGGTGTGCTTACAGATGCTAAGATAACAGGCTTAAATATATATGGCGCAAGAATTGAAGTGACTACAACAGAAGCCTGCTTTGCAGCACCGCTGGCAGGTCTTACAGATAACAGCGATATTTCAGACTGCACAATCAAGGATACATATGTGTCACTCACAGACTCAGCTAAAATGTGGGGAACAGGCGGAATCGTCGGATTCGGAAGCGGTAATCTTGACAGTATTACAACAGATGTGACACTTGTGTGCGTAGACACAGATGCAGCAGTTAAGGATGAGCAGTTCATGGGAGGCGCTTACGCCGCAGGTTTCCTTAATATAAGAGATTGTTCTATAACAATAGACGGATACGATTCAGACCATGGCTATGTGCATGATGGTGGAATGGTCGGAATGTACATGGTATATCCGCTGGAGCTGTCTAAGACATATCAGGGCGAGGTGCTTAACAACAAGGTTAAGGGCATGATAACATTTTACGAGGACAACACAGACCGCCGCGCATACTGTCAGGCAAATATGGGTGAGGTCATGAACTGGACATACTCATATTCAGGCTTCACATCAGATTTTACAAGAAATGAGACATACGATTATTCAGTAACCCTGCTTCCGGAAATGTGCAGTAACCCATCATACACCGACACAGTGACAGAGGCAACAGCAACAGATTTTGGATATACAACACATAAATGCAGCACCTGTGGTTACACATATTCAGACACATACACAATCCATGAGCATAAGGTTGACAATTACAGTGTCGTAAAGGAAGCAACTGATAAGGAGGACGGAATAGAGGCAGGAACCTGCAGTCTGTGCAGCCAGACCGTATACAGGGAGTATGCTGCAAATGTGGTAACAGAAGGCAATACGCAGTCATCAGCCAATAAAGCAACGGATGTCAACGGAAAGAAGAGTGAAAACAGTATTGTCTGGATAGCTGCTATAGTTGTTGTGATAGCTGCAGCAATAATTATAACTGTAGTCATAAAGTCACAGAACAATAAGAGAAGAAGACGCAGAAGACACAGATAGAAAGATGAGCTTCAGATAGAATTATAAGCAGATAGAATCACAAGCAGACAGAAAGGAACAGTTATGGAAGAAAACACATTTATTAATGTATCAAAGGATATGATGTCATTCATAGAGAAGAGTCCGGATGCATTCCATGTGACGGCAGGATTTATGGAGCTGTTAGACGATGCAGGCTTTGTGCGTCTTAACGAGATAGACAGATGGCATCTTATATCTGGTGGCAAATACTATGTTACAAGAAATGCTTCTTCCATAATAGCGTTCAGAATGCCGTCAGGAGAGGGCTTTTCCAATTATCAGATAGCAGCCGCACACAGCGATTCGCCGTCATTTAAGGTAAAGGAAAATCCTGAGCTTGAGCCGGATAAGAATTATGTTTCGTTAAATGTGGAAAAATACGGCGGCATGCTTATGGCACCATGGTTTGACAGGCCGCTTTCGGTTGCAGGAAGGGCAATGGTAAGAGAAGGGGCAGTATTAAAGCCAGTCCTTGTAAATGTGGACAGGGATTTATGCATAATTCCTAATCTTGCAATTCATATGAACAGGGAAGCCAATACAGGAATTAATTATAATGCGCAGAAGGACATGCTTCCTCTTATAGGAGAGGCAGAGTCCAAAGGGCTTTTTGACAGCATAATAGCTGACGCGGCGCAGACAGATAAAAAGTCAGTGATAAGCAGTGATTTGTTTCTGTACAACAGACAGGCAGGAACTATCTGGGGTGCGGATAATGAATTTATATCAGCGCCTAGGCTGGATGATGTTATGTGTGCATATTCATGCATGAATGCGCTTATAGACAGTGATGAGAGCAATCAGGAAAGCGTTGCAGTGTGCGCTGTATTTGACAATGAAGAGGTTGGCAGCAGCACCAAGCAGGGAGCTGATTCAACATTTTTACAGGATGTGCTTATGCGGATTGCAGCATGTGCCGGCAAGGATAATGAGGATTACATAAGGGCGTGTGCCGGTTCTTTCATGCTTTCAGCAGACAATGCACATGCAGTTCATCCTAATTATCAGGAAAAAGCTGATCTGACTAACAGGCCTCATATGAATAAGGGAATTGTCATCAAATATAATGCTAACCAGAAGTACACAACAGACGCGGTTTCTGCGGCAGTATTTAAAGAAATATGCGCAAGAGCGGGCGTTCCGACACAGGAATTTGCCAACCGTTCAGACATTCCGGGTGGTTCGACGCTTGGCAACATTGCCAACTGCCATGTGTCAATGAACACAGTGGATATCGGGCTTGCACAGCTTGCGATGCACTCACCTTATGAGACAGCAGGAATCAAGGACACAGAATATATGATAAAGGCAGTTAAAGAATTTTTCGAGACAGCCATAGTGACCAACAGCAACGGCACATTTACACTAGAATAACAGAAAGATACAGTACATGAGCAATACTATATATATGGCTCCGATGGAGGGGCTGACAGATTTTACATACCGTAATGCCTACGAGAAAACATTTGGGAAGGGCAGAATTACGAAATATTTCACGCCATTTATCTCGCCGAACAAGTCGGAGAATTTTCTTGCAAGGGAGTTAAGGGACATAGACCGCGTGCATAATGAGAATACTTATACGGTTGTGCAGGTGATGACAAATGAGGCTAAGGATTTTATCTGGACTGCTAAAATGCTTTATGAAAAATACGGTTACAGTGAGATTAACTTAAATGCCGGCTGTCCGTCAGGCACAGTGGTGTCAAAGGACAAGGGTTCGGGAATGCTCTGCGATACAGAAAAGCTGAACCGCTTTCTTGATGCGGTGTTTGAGGACGCATTTATAAGAGAGAATATCAGGGTTTCGGTCAAGACGCGAATCGGTGTTGAAGATGATGAAAGCTTTCCGCAGATAATGAATGTGTATAATTCTTATCCGCTTGAGGAGCTTATCGTACATCCGAGAGTGCGTACGGATTATTACAGGAATGAGCTTCATCTTGACGCTTTCCGCTATGCGGTGGATAACAGCCGGAACAGATTAGTGCTTAACGGAGACATATTTACACGAAAGAATTTCCTTGAGATGAAGCAGATGTTTCCGGAGGTTAATACATTCATGCTTGGAAGAGGGCTTGTTGCAGACCCCGGACTGATTAATGTATTAACGGATGATAATCCTGCGGAAATGGTGCGTGACCTTAATGCTGACAAAAGAAAAATGAAGGAGCTTCACGACCTTGTATATGCAGCCCGCACAGCCATTATGCCGGGAGACACACATGCAATACACCGCATGAAAGAAATGTGGTGTTATATGGAATATGTGTTTGATGACTGCAAAAAAGAAATCAAGGCAATCAAGAAATCCCAGCGGATGGCTGATTACAGGGCAGCAGTTGATGTGTTCTTCAACAGGGCAGTGCTCTCCGAAAGAAAAAATATAATATTTTCAAAGAAATTCTAGAATAGCAGACAGTGTCGCATCAGATGCTGTCTGTTTTCTTTTTCTGCTGATGTCCTGTAAGGTAGGCAGTTACCTGTCTTGGCAGGAATCTGCTGGCGAGGATGCCAGCCTTCATTGTAAATGTCGGAACAATAGTAAGCTTTCCTGTAAACATTTTACATAGGGCGTAATAAGCGCAGTAGTCAGCAGGAATTCCAGCCAGTGCAAATTTTACATTGGCTACATTGTTAAAGTTGGTATCAACAGGTCCCGGGCAGAGCATGCTTATGTGGACATTGCTCTTTAAGTCGCGCAGCTCCCCATGGATTGCAGTAGTAAGGCTGGTTACATAAGCCTTCGTTGCATAATAGGTAGACATATATGGTCCGCCGGCAAGCAGTCCGGCACTTGAGGCAACATTCATGATATATCCCCTGTCACGCTGTATAAAGCCGGGAAGTATGGCTTTAGTAAGGATATGCATAGCTTTAATATTAACATTAATCATGCTGATATCGTTCTTCAGCTTTGTTTCTGTGAACTCGCCAAGCTCTCCGAATCCGGCATTGTTAATCATAATGTCAAGTGGATATTTGCGAAGCTTCTTTCCAAGCTTAACACAGGATTTCTCATCAGATAAATCACAGGTGATACATTTGCACTTAACAGCTACATTGTCAGCAATTTCATGGAGCGCATCTGTATTTCTTCCGACCAGAATCAGGTCATAATCAAGGCCGGCAAGCAGATATGCGAATTCTTTTCCAATACCGGAAGACGCTCCGGTTATACATGCAAGTTTCATAAGAGTACTCCTTTCTCTTTTCACGGTTCAGAAATTAATTCCTAAATGTTGAATAAAAAATAATCTTATAGGAAATGTATGCATGTATTATAGCAGATTATCGAAATATGTGCCACAATAGTACATCGTTTCATAAATAACTATCCCCAAAACGCAGAATGTTTTTTGTATGTGCAGCCAGAAAACAGGTCAGTTATTGGGATAGTTATTTAGAAATCGCTGTACTGGCTTCCGCAATATAAGATTGACACGACTCCCCAGTCTGGCTTAAAATCTTTTCAGACAATACCTATAAAAAGAGTGTGAATATGTGGGGTTACATAGGGAGGAATTAATGACAATAAAGAATGAAACAGCATTTACAAAGGAATGCATGGAGGGTGCTATGCGCGCCAGCAATTTTGATAACAACAGGTATAAGACCTTCAAGCTGGCTTATAATATGTTCGGACTTATATTCGGAATGATGATGATAAGAGAGCTTGTTCTTAAGATGACAGGAAATGAGCAGGCGGACACATTTATGATAGTGCTGTTCGGACTGGTTGCGGTAGTATTCCTGTATATAGGAATGATAGGAATGGATAAGAGCAATAAAAAGAAATTCCATAATATATATGGGAAGATGGTCGGTGTTAAATTCTCATATGAGATAGACGCAGAGAATATTATTATCACAGATGAAGAAAACGACAGCGACACATTCAGCTGGAATGATATTGTGAAATGGAATCAGGATCCGGACAACATATATCTGTTCGTGGGAGATGACAACTGCCTGGTTGTAAGCAAGAACGGCTTTACACAGGGGAGCGCTGACGATTTAAGGCAGCTTGCGGACGCGGTGCTTGGATTAAGGAATGAGTAATTAATTTTATTTTTAAGGAAATTATGAGATGATTGCTAAAACCGGAGGCTGTTACTCCGGTTTTAGCATAAATAGCATGTTTAAAATACGGTTTCGTAAAAATAATTTCTCATATAAAATATTAAACTTGAATTTTTTGCTTTTATAGCATATGATAACCTTAAGAAGGGAGGTTGTACTATATGTTATGTCAGTTTTCATTTCAGAATTTTAAATCATATAAGGGAGAAACAACGCTGGATTTTCAGGCAGCTACACTTCCGGAGTTCAAAGAAACATTGATTACAGAAGAAAAGGCTGCGGATTTGTTGCCTGTAAGTGTTATATATGGGCCAAATGGAGGCGGTAAATCTAATCTGCTACAGGCGCTTTCATGTGTTATATCTACTGTTGTAAAACCGGTAGATGAATTGGAAAAGAACAGACAGAATCTGATTCTTCAGCAGAAAATAGATGCCATTCCATTTTTATTTGACAAGACATCAGGCAGCAATCCTACAGAGTTTCGTATATTTTTTAGAGTTGCAAGGAACGAGTATTGCTATTATATTTCCCTCAGGAATGATGAAATTATATCAGAGTCATTGTATAGAAAGGCTATCACTGGTAAGAAGTCAGCTGCTATATTTGAACGCGAACCAGATGGGATTACATTAGGACCTTCAATAAATAAGAAGAGCATTAACACATGTGTCAATCCTAAGATGCCGTATTTATCGTTTCTTGCTATCAATTATGACATACCAGTTATCAGCGAGGTCATGACATGGTTTGAAAGCTGCATTATCCGAAGCTATGCCAATCCCATGGTTGAGCATCAGATAATGTTTATCAAGGACACTGCTAATAAAGAGCAGTTCATCCGAGCATTAAATGACATGGATATTGATATTACGGATTATCGGTATGATGAAGACAGCCAGCAGCTCTTCACGAAGAGAAGTCTGGGCTCTACGGAGTATGAGCTTTCATTTTCAGAAGAATCCGATGGAACAAGAAAATTGATAGCTGCACTACCGGTTATTCTTCTTGCACTAAGGGAAGGGCGTTTAGTTATCATTGATGAGTTAGATGCGAAGCTTCACCCAAAGCTTCTTAGGTATGTTATTTCGTTGTTCAAGAACAAGGATATTAATAAATATGGAGCACAGCTTCTGTTTACATCTCATGATATGTACACATTAAAAAATACAGTTTTCCGCCGCGATGAGATTTGGTTTGCCGCAGAAAATAGTGCACATGAAAGTGAGATATATTCTCTTCACGAAATTCGTGGCGAGGATAATGACAGGATTAAGAATACAGCAGCCTATGACAAGCAATATTTGGAAGGACGATATGGGGCAGATCCATATCTTGCCAATATGCTGGGAGGTGGATTTAGATGAGTCTGAAACCGCCTAAGAAAAGTGATCTTGATAAAACATGGATGAAATCCAGGCGTGATGGACATAAGAAAATTCAACCAGAGTATCACCTTATCATAACAGAAGGAACGGAAACAGAGCCCGCATATTTTGGCGCAATGAAAGAAATTATCAACAGAACATATTCTGATAGAATCCAGTTGGGTGTTCATGGAGCAGGGGATAACACATTGAGTCTTTTTCAAAAGGCAAAAAATATGGTAGCAGCTTCATCCAATGGATATAAGCATGTGTGGGTTGTATATGATACAGATGATTTCCCTGCAGAGCATATCAATAAAACAGCTGAATTGTGTGAAGCTGAATCGACAGAAGAAACTATATATCATGCCATATGGTCAAACCAGTGCATAGAACTATGGTTTTTATTGCATTTTAGCTTCATGCAGTCTGATCTTCATAGAACATCGTATTGGCCAAAGCTTAGTGAGATACTTAATATGAGTGGATATGGCGGATATGAAAAGAATCGCAAAGATATGTATCAGATTCTTTTTCCATATATGGATGCTGCTATTGCGAACGCAGAAAAGCTGGATAAAATTAATGCTGGGAAATTGCCATCAGCGTCAGCTCCAGGAACTAAAGTATATGAGCTGGTGAAGAAATTAAAACCTTATTTATCTTAGATAAAAATAAATTACCAGTTTATGCACTAATCATCAGAATTATGATATGCAGTCGCAGGAGCTTTTGCATATGTGAAAACCAGCAATACAAAATTGACAAACACCAGTATCAGCAGATATAATAACCACATCTGCGTTTTTAGCTATGCGCGAAATAATCAGGAGGAGGAAAGCTATGAACAATCAGGAAATGATGGAACTTTCAACAGTAGATAAGAGCGATTTTGAGGAACTTGTAAAAGAGTGTACAACCTCAGGTATAATCGATCAGAATCTGTATACTGAGTACGATGTTAAGAGAGGTCTTCGTGACAGTAATGGTAACGGCGTGCTTACAGGTCTTACAGAGATATCGGATGTATTAGGAAACCAGAGTGTTCACGGAAGAAAGATACCTGTAGACGGAGAGCTGTATTTTCAGGGATTCAATGTTGAAGAGCTTATCAAGGGAAGCAGCCTTGACAGATTCAGATTCGAGGAAGCAACATATCTTCTGTTATTTGGTGTACTTCCAGACAGAGATCAGTTAGACAGATTCTTAAGAATCTTGACAGACCTTCAGGAGCTTTCAGGCGCATTTATCAGAGATGTTATTATGAAGGCAACAAGTACCAACCTCATGAATTCACTTATGAAGAGTATCTTAAGCCTTTATTCATATGATGAGAATCCGGATGATATCTCAATTCCTAATGTGTTAAGACAGAGTCTCCAGCTTATAGCCAAGATGCCTCTTCTTTCAGTATATGCTTATCAGTCATACAGACATTTTAAGCTTGACGGAACACTTATGATAAAGAATCCTAAGAAGGGTTATTCAACAGCCGAGAACATTCTTTATATGTTAAGGGATGACGGGGACTTTACAGAGCTTGAAGCAAAGGTGCTTGATATCTGTCTTGTTCTTCATGCAGAGCATGGTGGTGGTAACAATTCGACATTTACAACACATGTAGTCACTTCATCAGGAACAGATACTTATTCAGCAATTGCTTCATCAATCGCTTCACTTAAAGGACCTAAGCATGGTGGTGCTAACTTAAAGGTTCAGGAAATGTTCAGGGATATTAAGGAGCATTGCAGCGACTGGGAAAATAAAGAAGAGATATGTACATATCTTAATAAGATTCTTGATAAAGAAGCATTTGACCATGCTGGACTTATATATGGTATGGGACATGCGGTATATACTAACTCTGATCCAAGAGCAGTTATCCTTAAGAGATTCGCTAAGAAGCTTTCAGAAGAAAAGGGAATGCAGAAGGAATTTGCATTATACGAGCTTGTTGAGAGCGAGGCAGGACAGCTTATTATGAACAAGAGAAAAATGTTCAAGCCAGTCTGTGCTAATGTCGATTTTTATAGTGGATTCGTATATACAATGCTTGGTATCCCAGAGGAAATGTTTACACCAATGTTTGCAACTTCAAGAATTTCAGGATGGTGTGCTCACAGACTTGAGGAGCTTGTTAATGCAGGAAAAATTATCCGTCCTGCATACAAATATGTCGGACATCACAGACCATATGTTGATATGGACAAGAGATAATAAAATGTCATTACATTTAATGGAGTAATAGAATTATGTCACAGTACAAGGTTAAAAAGCCAGACCACCCGATTCATTGTACAGTTGAAGTGCCTGGTTCAAAGAGTATTACGAACAGAGCGCTGCTCATGGCAGCATTATCACAGGGCGAATGTACCCTTAAAGGAGTTTTATTCAGTGATGATTCAAGACATTTTCTTTTAAGTCTTATCGCACTCGGATATATTATTGAAGTAAATGAAGTTGAACGCTATGTAATCATTCATGGACATGGAAGAGACATTCCTAAGAAGAGGGCAACTATCAATGTAGGAAGTGCCGGAACAGCGGCAAGATTCCTTACAGCCATGCTTGCATTATCAGACGGCGAGTACACAATTGAAGCCTCTGAGCAGATGAAAAAAAGACCTATGCTGCCTCTTTTTGAAGCATTACAGAGCATGGGCGCAGAGATTGAGTTTCTTGAGAAGGACGGACATCTTCCGGTTAATGTAAAGGGAGCTGCTTTCGGTGGAAAGAAGCCGGTTAATGATGTGTCTATAAGTATAAGCGAAAGCACACAGTTCTTAAGTGCGCTTATGATGACAGCTCCTATGCTTGAGGAGGGAATGCATGTCCATATCACAAGCAATAAAACAGAAGGCTCATATGTACGCATAACTGCCAAGATGATGGAACAGTTTGGCTGTGTGGTAGACCATAAGGGAGCAGAGTATATCGTTCCGGCAGGCTCAGGCTATTATCCACAGACATATTATATCGAGCCTGATGTATCGGCAGCCTGCTACTTCTATGCGGCAGCAGCGCTTACAGGCGGAACAGCTATCGTTAAGGGTGTACATTCTAACTCAATGCAGGGTGACTTAAAATTTATCGATGTGCTTAAGCAGATGGGCTGTGCAGTGACAGAGGAGCGCGAGGGCATATGTGTCAGCGGTCCTAAGGATGGAGAATACTGTGGCGTGGATGTTGATATGAATGATTTTTCAGACCAGTCAATGACACTTGCGGCTATTGCTCCATTTGCAAAGACAACAACAGTTATCAGGAATATCGAACATATAAGGCTGCAGGAATCGGACAGAATCGAGGCCATGGTCAACGAGCTTAACAATCTTGGCATAGATGTTAAGGAAGGAAGAGACCGTATCGAGATATCTCCGGGCAAGGTTAAGCCGGGAGTGGTTGACACCTACAATGACCATAGAATGGCAATGTCCTTCGCCTTAACCGGACTGCGTGTCGACGGCATAATAATCGATAATTATGAATGCTGCTGTAAGACATTTGAGAACTATTTTGAAGTACTTGAAAAGGCATGTGCGCAATGAGAATACTTTTATACAGATGGAAGGTGTTCAATCAGGATGATGTAAAGTCTGCGATTGAATATTTCGGACATGAGGTACATGATTATACGGAAACAGTAATAGACAAGGATGACAAGACCGGCTTTAAGCTCCGTGATTATGCGGAGCTTAGGCAGGTCTTTTCTGCGTACGACTGTGTTTTTTCACTTAATTATTTTCCACATGTATCCGACCTGTGCGAGGAGCTTGGTAAAAAATATATTGCATGGACGGTGGACAGCCCGCTTATATCGCTGTATCATCAGTCCTTATTTAACAAATGTAACTACATATTTATATTTGACAGGTTCTATAGTGAGGAATTAAAAAAGCTTGGTGTGGAGCATGTATGGTATCTTCCGCTTGCTGTAAACTGCTCACGCGTTGATAAAATAACAGCTTCGCTTACAAGTGGGGAGCGGAACAGATGGCACAGTGAGATATCATTTGTCGGTGGAATGTATCACAGAAATTCCTATGATGATATAAAGGATAAGTTGCCGCAATATCTTAAGGGATATTTCGACGCGGCAATGTTAGCACAGATGGAAATATATGGAGACAGCATATTTGATAAGGTGCTTACGGTTGATATACTTGAGAGCCTGTGTGAGCTTATAGATTTCAGGCAGGACGAGAGAGCATTTTCAGATATAGCGCTCGTGTTCTCATCAACATTTTTAGGCTTTAAGCTTGCCAACATAGAGAGAGTGCAGATACTTAATAAGCTTGCAAAGCATTTTCCGACAGACCTGTATACGGATGATCCGGACAAGGAGCTTGTTGGCGTTAATCTCAAAGGTGCAGTTGATTATATGACAGATATGCCGAAGGTGTTTAACTGCAGCAGGATTAACATTAATCCGGTAATGCGCAATATCCGTACAGGAATTCCGCTCCGCGCATGGGATATTGTGGGTGCAGGCGGATTTCTTATGACGAGCTTCCAGCTTGAATATATGGATTTTTTCGAGAATGGAAAGGATTATGTATATTATGACAGCCACGACGACCTGTTAAGAAAGACGGAATACTATCTTAAGCATGAGGACGAGCGCGCGCAGATTGCAAAAAACGGACATGAAAAAGCAGCAAAATTCCACTCGTATGAAAAACGAATGGAATTTATACTTGAAAAATGCGGCTTGCTTATTCACGGAGCTTTCCACTGAACACCCCATTATATTCTTTAAAATATGTCTCCTCGAGCTTTCGCATCATAATGGTAATATAATTGCCTGTAAAGCTTAAGGAGATATACATATTGCCAATGACATTGTCAATAATCTGCACCTTGATAAGGAGATTATTGTCTGTCCTGAAAGCGGCGCTCGCACCACATTTGAAATTATAATCAGGAAAATTCTGGAACACATTTTTTCCAAGCCCAAAATGCAGCTCGTGCTTTCCTGTTACATTAGTATAGAAAAATGCACCCTCATCACCAGCAAACTCAAGCCTGATATCCGTTATTCCACAAGGATTAGCGTCGAATTCATATATGCGTCCATTGATTGTTTCTTTAAGGTCAGAAGCATATTCACCCGGTTCAACAAGAAGCTTACGCGAATTCTCGAACCGCTGGAATTCTTCATAACCGCCATCCCCTATACATCTATCGATATAGTCATATACTTCCTCATAGAATGCGTCGTATATAAGCTGCACGCCGCCCTGACGCCCCTGTGTGTCGGCAGTTGTGACAAGGATGACATCCTTATCAGGGTAATATACAGCGAGCTGTCCGCCCATACCATAGAAGGCGAAGCCGTTGTGCGTTGTCAGCCAGAACTGGTATCCGTAGCCCTGCATTTCCTCCCAGGTGCCTGATTTGCCATAAGGGTCGCTCTGCTTAGAGACTGCTTCCTTGAGGTAGCCGGCAGGGAGAAGCTGCTTCCCGTCAAGCATGCCGTCCTGTGATACAAGATACATAACCTTAAGTATATCCAATGGCTTTGCACACATTCCTGAACCGCCCATGCTCACCTTTCCGTCAGGGGATTTTAGTATAAATGCTTCCTTAGAAAATCCTATTTCATCTAAGAATTTCATTCTCAGGTAATCGAGCAGCTCCATTCCGGTAAGTTTTTCAACGAGCGCACCTAAGGTATGTGTTGAAGCTGTATCGTAAGCAAAATTAGTTCCTGGAACATGGTCAGGCGTGACAGTAAAGAAAGAGCCTGCCCAGTCAGGTGAGCCTGCGGTTTTGTAAGCATTTTTATCATGACAGGTTCTCATGGTAAGCATCTGTCTGATTGTGAGCATCTGCATATATGGGTGCGCGCCTGCTTCCGGCAGCTTTTCAGGGAAATAATCAACAATGTGGTCATCAAGTGATATTACGCCCTCATCCGCAAGCAGCCCTATGGCAAGCGAAACGAATGATTTAGTGATAGAAAACATCCGGTGAAGCGTATCTTTTGTATATGGTGCATAGTAGCTTTCCATGCATATTTTTCCATGACGCATGATGATAATGCTGTGCATGGGAATGTTGTTTTGTTCAAGCCTTCTGGCGAAATTCATAAGTCTTTTGGAAGATATACCAACATCCTCCGGTTTTACCTTTTCAAAGTCTGGCATGCCTGTCCTCCATTAGTTACAGTAATTTTCTGTATTATAATCCTTTATTGTAGCCGCTGCAATTGAAAAATGAATCTTTAAATTAAATGCGATATAGTATATACTGTGTTAAAAATGCATGGGGCATAAAGGAGAAGGAAATGATTGATTTATTACTTAAGGCATTCGTAAAGGATTATGATAAGACGAAGGATTCGCAGGTGCGCACAAGATACGGAGTATTTGCCGGAATTGTGGGGATTATCTGTAATCTTATACTTTTTTCGGCAAAGATACTTGCAGGGGTACTTACAGCATCAGTCTCAATTATGGCGGATGCAGTCAACAACTTATCAGATGCCGGTTCATCAGTTGTCACGCTAATAGGCTTCAAGCTTGCCGGAAAGCCGGCGGATTATGAGCATCCTTACGGGCATGGGCGGATTGAGTATATATCAGGCTTCATAGTTTCAGGTGCAATTATAATCATGGGCTTTGAGCTATTCACAACATCCTTCAGGAAAATACTTCACCCTACACCGCTTGAGGTATCAGTACCATCTCTTATAATACTGGTATTATCAATACTTATGAAAATGTGGATGGCTAAGTTTAACAGATACCTTGGCAATAAGGTGGATTCAGCCGCAATGAAGGCTACAGCGACAGACAGCTTATCAGACTGCGTGGCTACATCAGTGGTTCTTATAGGAGTGCTTCTTACGCTCTTTTCCAATATTAACATAGATGGAATAGCGGGTGTTGTCGTTGCAGTATTTGTAATACTTGCAGGCTTCGGGGCAGCTAAGGATACATTGCAGCCGCTTCTTGGACAGCCACCAACGAAGGAATTCGTAAAAGAGCTTGAGGATATTGTTCTTCAGGATGAGCATATAATAGGTGTACACGACCTTATCGTGCATAATTACGGACCGGGAAGAGTATATGCCTCGCTTCATGCAGAGGTTCCAGCCAATATGGATATGATGGAAGCGCATGATTATATTGACATGGCTGAAAGAAGAGTTGAAAAGCACATGAAATGCTTTATAAGCATACATATGGATCCGGTAGTCACAGATGATGAGGTGATAAATCATTTGCGGAAGATGACTGTGGATGTAGTGAAGTCGGTAGGCGGGGAGCTTGACATACACGATTTCAGGACAGTCAAGGGACCATATATAACGAACTTAATCTTTGATGTGCTTGTTCCTTATAATTACCAGCTTTCAGATGATGAGATAAAGCGCGATATACAGAAAAAAATTACGGAGAAGCAGAGTGAGTGCCGCGCCGTAATTAAGATTGATAAAAGTTATATTGGCTGATTATATCCAACCGCCATCTAAGGTTATTACCTGACCGGTAAGATAGCTGTTCATTCCGGTCAGGGCTTTAACTAACTCTGCCACCTCCTGCGGGCTTCCAAAGCGTCCGGCAGGAATCTCTCCGGCAAGCTCTTCCTTGTCAGCTTCCGAAAGGTGTCCATTCATTTCAGTGTCAATCGCACCACATGCAATTGCATTTACCTGTATTCCACTTGGGGCAAGCTCCTTTGCAAGCGCCCTTGTAAATGCATTGACAGCCCCCTTTGTTGCTGAATATGCAGTCTCACAGCTTGCACCATACAACCCCCATACAGAGGAGATGTTGATAATCCTGCCACAGTGTCTTTTTATCATATCCTTAACTGCAAAGTGGCAGCAGTTAAATACAGAATCTATGTTAGTGCTGCATATTTTATGCCACTCAGCTTCACTCATATCCTGAAAAAGTCCGACAACAGATACTCCGGCATTATTGATAAGCACATCAACCTGCCCGAAACGCTGCAGGCACATATCAAACATTTTCTCTACATCCGCATAGCAGCCCATGTCGCCAACAAATGTTTCACAGAGACTTCCCTTTTCTTCAACAATTTCTTTAACTTCATTCAGTTTATCTGCATTTTTCACACAGTTGATAATGATATTGGTATCCTTTCCGGCAAGCTCTGCTGCAATGGCTCTTCCGATACCGCGTGAAGCACCGGTGATTATTATAGTTTTATTCATGTCAATATACCTTTCTTAATACGATATGATTTTAATGATTTCAATAAGATAGGTCTATAATACCGAATGATTGTATTTATTTCAATAATCTGCTGACAGGGTTATCTGACATATTGAGAAGTTATCCACAGTAAAAAATGCAGAAATTGTCTAAAATAGCACTTATCAACTAAGTTATCCACATTATCCACAGAAATCCACAAAGAATTATTAACAATCCGGTATGGCCAGAAAAGAATAAATGTTTTGTGAATTATGAGGAGCTTGTACTTGTTAATTTACAAATATGTGATATAATATTTACATAAATTAATCGTAACAATTATAAAATACGTAAAGGAGTTGGACATCATGAGATTTATAATTACAGGAAGAAATATCGATATAACAGAGGGGTTAAAGTCAGCAGTAGAGGAGAAGTTAGGAAAGCTCGACAGATTCTTTGCACCAGAGACAGAGGTCAATGTTACATTGAGTGTAGAGAAGGAAAGACAGAAAATCGAGGTAACTATCCCGGTTAAGGGCAACATCATAAGAAGCGAGCAGGTAAGCAGCGACATGTATGTTTCAATTGACCTTGTTGAAGAAGTTATCGAGCGCCAGTTAAAGAAGTATAAGAATAAGATTGTTGACAAGCAGCAGAATGCAGCAGCATTTGCACAGGAATTTGTAGAGAAGGATTATGATGACGACGAGGTTAAGATTATCAGAACCAAGAGATTCGGAATCAAGCCTATGGATCCAGAAGAAGCATGTGTCCAGATGGAGCTTCTTGGACATAACTTCTATGTATTCTTTAATTCAGAGACAGAGGAAGTTAATGTTGTTTATAAGAGAAAAGGTAACACATATGGCTTAATTGAGCCAGAATTAGATTAATTGTTCAGCTTTTTTCTACTATTATCACTTTCAGGAGATACCGTCTGCCGGGTAACACCAGCAGGCGGTATTTTCTGTTTATATGTATTTTAGAGGCTGGTTCGGAGCAGTTACTGCATTTTTGTTAATGAGATTTTAATGGTTTAACTTTACTTGATAGAATATGCAAATAGTGATACAATGACAAGCAAATAGGCTTTTATAAGGAGAAGTATAAAGTAATGGGATTAGCTCAGAAATTATTTGGAACGCATAGTGAACATGAATTAAAAAGAATATATCCAATTGCTGACAAGATTGAAGGTTATAAAGAATCTTATGGCAGGCTAAGTGATGAGGAGCTCAAGGCAAAGACTAAGGAGTTCAAGGACAGACTTGCAAAGGGTGAGACTCTTGAGGATATTCTGCCGGAAGCATTTGCAACAGTAAGAGAAGCGAGCAGAAGAGTTCTTGGCATGGAGCATTATCGTGTCCAGCTTATCGGAGGAATTATTCTTCATCAGGGAAGAATTGCAGAGATGAAGACTGGTGAAGGTAAGACACTCGTGTGTACACTTCCGGCGTATCTTAATGCACTTACAGAAGAGGGCGTAATCGTAGTTACTGTTAATGATTACCTTGCTAAGCGTGATGCTGAGCAGATGGGTATGATACATGAATTTTTAGGTCTTAAGGTTGGAGTTGTATTGCATGACTCAACAAGAGAAGAAAGACAGGCTGCATATGCAAGTGATATTACATATGTAACTAATAATGAGCTTGGTTTTGACTATCTTCGTGATAATATGGCTATATATAAGAATGAGCTTGTTTTAAGAAATCTTAAGTATTGTATTATCGATGAGGTCGATTCTGTACTTATTGATGAGGCGCGTACACCTCTTATTATTTCAGGACAGAGTGGAAAGTCTACTAAGCTGTATGAGCTCTGTGACATTCTTGCCAGACAGCTGCAGAGAGGTGAGTATAAGGGCGAGAGAACTAAGATGCAGGCAATTATGAATGAAGAGGTTGAGGAAGACGGCGACTTTATCGTTAATGAGAAGGATAAGGTTGTTAATCTTACTGAACAGGGTATCCATAAGGTTGAGCAGTTCTTCCATATAGATAATTATGCTGATCCTGAAAATCTTGAAATCCAGCATAATGTCACACTTGCACTCCGCGCGCATAATCTTATGTTCCGCGACAAGGATTATGTTGTTAAAGATGATGAAGTACTTATTGTAGACGAATTTACAGGCCGTATAATGCCTGGCCGCCGTTATTCAGATGGTCTTCATCAGGCGATAGAAGCAAAGGAGCATGTTAAGGTTAAAAGAGAGAGTAAGACTCTTGCAACAATTACATTCCAGAACTTCTTCAATAAATTTGAAAAGAAAGCCGGCATGACAGGTACTGCCCTTACAGAGGAAAAGGAATTCCGCGAAATCTATAACATGGATGTTGTTGAGGTTCCTACTAACAAGCCTGTTATAAGAGTTGATTATAATGATGCGGTATTCAAGACCAAGAAGGGGAAGTTTAATGCAGTTGTACAGTCTGTTATTGAATCCCATGAAAAAGGACAGCCAGTTCTGGTTGGTACTATAACAATTGAGACATCAGAGCTTATCAGTGAGATGTTAAGGAAAAAGGGAATACCTCATAATGTACTTAATGCCAAGTATCATGAGCTTGAGGCACAGATAGTATCAGAGGCAGGCCGTCATGGTGCAGTTACTATTGCTACTAACATGGCAGGACGAGGAACTGATATCAAGCTTGATGATGAAGCGGTTGCTGCCGGAGGACTTAAGATTATCGGTACAGAAAGACATGAGAGCAGGCGAATTGATAACCAGCTTCGTGGCCGTTCAGGACGACAGGGAGATCCGGGTGAATCAAGATTTTATATTTCACTTGAAGACGACCTTATGAGACTGTTCGCACAGGAAAGGCTTATGAGCATATTTAACAGCCTTGGCGTATCTGAGGATGAGCAGATTGAACATAAGATGTTAAGCAAGGCTATTGAGACAGCCCAGAAGAAGATAGAGACTAATAACTTTGGTATCAGAAGCCACCTTCTTGAGTATGACCAGGTTATGAATGAGCAGAGAGAGATTATGTATGCTGAGCGTAGAAGAGTTCTTGATGGTGAGAGCATGCGTAATTCTATAATGAAGATGATAACTGATTATGTAGAAAATGTGGTAAACCGCTGTGTAGGCGAGGATAAGGATGCCAGTGAGTGGGATTACAATGAGATTAATGAGCTTCTTCTTCCTACTATCCCTGTTGAAAAGGTAACATATAGGGAAGACATTAAGAATAAGAATGAGTTAATACATGACCTTAAGGAAAAGGCTGTCAAGCTTTACGAGGATAAGGAAGCACTCTTCCCAGAGGCAGAGCAGATCAGGGAAATCGAGCGTGTAATTCTTCTTAAGGTAATTGACAGAAAGTGGATGGATCATATCGACGATATGGATCAGTTGAAGCAGGGTATCGGACTTCAGGCTCTCGGACAGAGAGATCCAGTTGTACAGTATAAGATGATGGGCTATGACATGTTCGATGAGATGACTGCCGGAATTACAGAAGATACTGTAAGACTTCTTATGCATATCCAGGTAGAGCAGAAGGTTGAAAGAGAACAGGTTGCCAAGGTAACCGGAACTAATAAGGACGAAGGACCATCTGTCAAAGGACCGGCAAGAAGAACTGAGAAGAAGATATATCCTAATGATCCATGCCCATGCGGAAGTGGTAAGAAATATAAGAACTGCTGTGGCAGACAGGCATAAGCTTATAAGTGACATCTAGGCGCGGAATGCTTGAAATATCAGCGTCCGCGTCTGTTATTTTGGAGGATATATGGTAGAATTAGACCAGTTCAGATACAGGATTTCGGGCTATGATAAGCCTATGGCACAGATTAAGAAATCTCTGGATCTTGATAATAAAAAGAAAAGAATTGAAGAGCTTGAGGCAGATATGGAAGCGCCGGGATTCTGGGATAATCCTGATAAATCACAGAATGCAATGAAGGAGCTTAAAGGATTAAAGGACGCATTTGAAAGATATAACGGGCTTGAGACTGGATTAGATGATGTAAAGACGCTTATTGAGATGGCAGAGGAAGCTAACGACCAGTCACTTATTCCGGAGATAGAAGAAGAGATAACCAGTCTTGAGGATAAGATGGAAGGCTTGAGGATAGAGACTCTGCTTTCAGGTGAGCATGATGCATGTGATGCTATTCTTACACTTCATGCCGGTGCAGGCGGAACAGAGAGCTGCGACTGGTGCCAGATGCTTTTCAGAATGTATACAAGATGGGCTGAAAGCCATGGCTATACTACGGAAACACTTGATTATCTTGAGGGCGAGGAAGCAGGAATCAAGTCAGTTACCATAGAAATCCGAGGAGAGAATGCATATGGACATCTTAAATCAGAACATGGAGTACACAGGCTTGTAAGAATATCGCCTTTCAACGCTGCCGGCAAGAGACAGACATCCTTCGTATCGTGTGATGTAATGCCTGATATTAATCAGGATATAGATATTGAAATCAATGATGATGATTTAAGAATTGATACATACCGCTCAAGTGGTGCTGGTGGACAGCATATCAACAAGACTTCTTCGGCAATAAGAATCACGCATCTGCCGACAGGAATAGTTGTCCAGTGCCAGAACGAGAGATCGCAGCATCAGAATAAAGATAAAGCCATGCAGATGTTAAAGGCAAAGCTCTATCTGCTTAAGGAAGCGGAGAATGCACAGAATCTTTCCGGAATCAGAGGAGATGTCAAGGATATCAATTTTGGAAGCCAGATAAGAAGTTATGTCCTTCAGCCATATACTATGGTTAAAGACAACAGAACTAATAAAGAGGTTGCAAATGCAGGAAGTGTTCTGGATGGTAATATTGATCCGTTCATCAATGCATATTTAACATGGCTTAGTACTGGAAAAACTGAAGAGTAAAATGTTAAGATAGTATAACCGAAAGATAATGAAAGGTGGTATTTCAGTATGGCGGATTACATTAAACCGGTGATTTTCAGACTGGGTAACCAGCAGTTCGGCGTAAATATCAATCTTGTCCAGTCAATAGAACGGGAGATTAATATTGTGCGTGTTCCTAATGCTATGGAATATATCAGTGGAATTGTTAATTTGAGAGGTGAGGTTATTCCTGCTTTCAGCTTAAGAAAGAAATTCAGCATAGATGATTCGGTTGGAAGCATCGGGGAAGACAGCACAGTTATTGTCAATATTCCCGGAACTGTCAAGCTGGCGCTTGAGGTTGATGAGGTGCTTGAAATCGGGGATATAGCCGCGGACAGCATTGTTCCAATGCCGGCACTGGCTAAGACTGATGATACCGCATATCTTGACAGAGTCGCTAATGTTAACGGTGGGCTGGTTATTCTCCTTGATGTTAAGAAGCTGCTTACACAGTCAGAAGCAGATAATATTAAGAAATTTACTGAAGATATGAGTAATGATAATGGAGGTGCTACTAATGGCTGAGACGAAATTTAAAAGAAATGCAGGTATTCTTATGCCTGTAAGCTCGTTACCATCACCATATGGTATAGGAACATTTGGAAAGGATGCATATGATTTTGTTACATTTGTCAAGGAATGTAACCACAAATACTGGCAGGTGCTGCCATTAGGCCCGACAACCTATGGTGACAGCCCATATCAGTCATATTCAGCATTTGCAGGTAATCCATATTTCGTAGACCTGGATATGCTTATTGAGGACGGATTCCTGTTAAAATCAGAGGTTATTGCCAGAGACTGGGGTGATGGAATTGTACCTGTCAATGTATCAGAGGATGATGCGCTTAATGGCAGATACGGAACCTACAGGGATGGCAATATCGGTGATGAAAGATATGTAAGCTATGAAAAGGTATACAATAACAGGTTCGATATATTAAGAATTGCCTACAACAGATTCAAGGACGCATGTGTGGAGAGCAAGAAAACGCTTGCCAAGGGACTGCCGCTCTACAAGCAGTTTGATAATTTTGTCAAGGATAATGCTGACTGGCTTGAGGATTATGCACTGTTTATGTCTCTGAAAGCACATTTTAACTATGTATCCTGGGGCGAATGGGAGACAGGAATTAAGTTCAGAAAGCCAGAGGCAATGAGCCGCTATAAGGAAGAGCTTTCAGATGATATAGGATACTGGGAGTTCATACAGTATGAGTTCTTTAAGCAGTGGAATGCACTTAAGAAATATGCTAACGACAATGGAATAGAGATTATAGGCGATATTCCTATCTATATGGGATATGACAGTGTTGATGTGTGGGCTAATCAGGAAGAATTCCAGTTAGATGAGAATCTTACACCAACCAAGGTTGCAGGAGTACCACCAGATGCATTCTCTGACGCAGGCCAGAAATGGGGCAACCCGTTATATGATTATGAGAAGATGGAAGCTGACGGCTTTAGCTGGTGGAGAAGAAGAATGAAGGCATCAGCTAAGCTGTATGATGTTATAAGAATTGACCATTTCATAGGAATTGTTAAATATTATACAATACCGGCAGACATGCCTGATGCAAGATGTGGCGAGTACAGACAGGGGCCGGGACAGAAGCTTCTGGATGCAATTAATGAATCTATCGGTGATAAGAAGATTATCGCTGAGGACTTAGGCGTGGAAGTGCCGGAGGTAGCACAGATTCTTAAGGATAATGGCTATCCGGGAATGAAGGTTCTTGAATTCGCATTTGGCGGAGACAGAAAGAATCCACATCTGCCATACAATTACACACAGAATCTTGTATGCTATGGCGGCACACATGATAACGAGACGCTTCTTGGCTACTTTGAAGACAGGGGAGACTGGGAATTAGGCTATGCGTATGATTATCTTGATACAAGAGATAAGGGAAGAATGGTTGACCAGGTGTTCAGGGCAGCTTATTCAAGTGTGGCAGTTCTTACTATCTTCGCGGTTCAGGATATTCTTAAGCTTGGCAACTGGGCAAGGATGAATTTCCCATCAAGCCTTGGAAATAACTGGAAATGGCGTATGCAGAAGGGGCAGTTAGGACAGCACGAGCTTGAATGCATGAGATATCTTGCGAGTGTATTCGACAGAGAAAGAAAATAACAGTTGTTCCCGAAAAAACGGACATTTAGGAAGGTATGAAAAGCTATGGCAGACAATATCAAGTATTATGTTGTTAAGCAAAAGGCTCTGCCTGAGGTTCTGCTTAAGGTGGCGGAGGCGAACAGAATTATTGAAAATGAAAATATATCTGTCGCTGATGCCACTGAGAAGGTTGGAATAAGCAGAAGCTCTTATTATAAATATAAGGATGATATATTTCCTTTCAGAGAAAATGTAAAGGGGAAAACAATTACATTTGTATTGTCTATGGACGATGAACCGGGGCTGCTTTCCCTGGTGCTGAAGAAGGTGGCAGAATTCAAAGCCAATATTCTTACTATTCATCAGACAATTCCTGTCAATGGGATTGCATCTCTGACGCTTAGTGTAGATATTCTCCCTACGACAGGGGATTCTTCAGAGATGATTGAGCAGATAGAAAGGCTTCAGGGAGTCAGATATCTTAAGATATTGAGCAGTGATGCATCTATCTGATACATAAGCGATTAAAGAAAACGGAGGCAGATATGGCAAAGATTGCAGTTTTAGGCTATGGAACAGTAGGATCTGGTGTAGTTGAGGTGCTGAATACTAACGGAGCTTCAATTGCCAAGAGAGCAGGAGAAACAATCGAGGTTAAGAGTGTACTTGATTTAAGGGATTTTCCGGGAGATCCAATCCAGGAGAAAATCGTTCATGATATAGACCTCATAATCAACGATCCTGAGATAGAAGTTGTTGTTGAGGTTATGGGAGGCGTAGAGCCGGCATTTACATTTGTTAAGAAGGCACTTGAAGCAGGAAAGAGCGTGTGTACATCTAATAAGGCACTTGTTGCAGCACATGGTCCGGAGCTTCTTGAGATGGCTAAGGAAAGAAAGTTAAACTTTATGTTCGAGGCATCGGTAGGCGGCGGAATTCCAATTATCAGACCGCTCAACCAGTCTCTTACAGCAGACGAGATTACTAAGATTACAGGTATTCTTAACGGAACAACTAACTATATCCTCACTAAGATGAGCAGGGAAGGAAGCTCATATCAGGAGGTTCTTAAGGAGGCACAGGCACTCGGATATGCAGAAAGAAATCCTGAAGCTGATGTTGAAGGCTATGATGCATGCAGAAAGATAGCGATTCTAACATCACTTGCATTTGGCAATACAGTCAGATTCGAGGAGGTGTATACAGAGGGAATCACCAAGATTTCCAATGAAGATTTCGCATATGCTAAAGAGCTGGGCTGTGTCATAAAGCTTCTTGCAACAAGCTACAGCAAGGATGGCAAGGTATATGCAATCACAGCGCCATTCATGATTGACAGCACACATCCATTATATAATGTCAATGATGTGCTTAATGGAATCTATGTACATGGCAATGTGTTAGGAGATGTAATGTTCTTCGGAGCAGGAGCTGGAAAGCTTCCAACAGCAAGTGCAGTTGTATCAGATGTAGTTGACTGTGTTAAGCATAAGGGTAAAAATGTCATGACAATCTGGAGTTCAGTAAAGCAGGAGCTTGGAGATACATTTGAAGAGACAAGAAAATTCTTCGTAAGAATCCAGGGTGATGATTCAGAAGCAGCTAAGGAAGCATTTGGTGAAGGACAGGTTGTCAGGGTTAATGGAATTAATGATGAATTCGGTTATGTTACAGAGCCTATGACAGAGAGAGCATTTGAAAATGCTAAGGATAAGGTTTCTGTTATAAGCAGAATCAGAATAGATGATACTAAATTACAGTAATAAAATATAAGGGAGAAGATGAGATGATTAAAGTAGTTAAATTTGGTGGAAGCTCACTTGCAAGCGCAGAGCAGTTTAAGAAGGTTGGAAATATTATCCGTGCAGACAAGGACAGAAAGTATGTAGTTCCTTCAGCACCGGGAAAGAGATTTCCTGAGGATACTAAGGTTACAGATATGCTTTACAAATGCTATGCAGAGGCAGAGGCTGGCAAGAATATTGAGAAGAGTCTTAAGGCAATTGAGGAAAGATACAATGAAATTATCAAGGGACTTGGACTTAAGCTTTCATTAAAGGAACAGTTTGAGACAATTAAGAAGAACTTTGAGGCACTTGCAGGAAGTGATTATGCAGCCTCAAGAGGAGAATATCTTAACGGTATTATCATGGCTAACTATCTTGGCTATGAGTTCATAGATGCTGCAACTGTTATCTGCTTTGACAAGGATGGCGAGTTTGATTCAGAAAAGACTAATGAGGTATGCGAGGCAAGATTTGCTAATATCGAAAGAGCAGTAGTTCCGGGCTTCTATGGTGCAATGCCTAATGGAAAGGTTAAGACATTTTCAAGAGGCGGTTCAGATGTGACAGGTTCAATCGTTGCAAGAGCGCTTAAGGCTGATATCTATGAGAACTGGACAGATGTATCAGGCTTCATGGCAGCAGACCCAAGAATTGTAAGCAATGCAAAGCCAATCAATGTTATTACATATAAGGAATTAAGAGAGCTTTCATACATGGGAGCATCTGTACTTCATGAATCAGCAATCTTCCCTGTAAGAAAGGGCGGTATTCCTATCAACATCAAGAATACTAATGCACCCGAGGATAAGGGTACAATGATTGTTGAGACAACATGTAACATGCCGGAATATACAATCACTGGTATTGCAGGAAAGAAGGGCTTTGTTGCCATCAGCATTGATAAGGATATGATGAATTCAGAAATCGGATTCTGCAGAAAGGTGCTTTCAGTGTTCGAAGATAACGGAATTTCAATCGAACATATGCCTTCAGGAATAGATACTATGACAGTATTCGTTCATCAGGATGAATTCGTAGAGAAGGAGCAGACAGTTCTTGCACAGATTCATAAGGCAGTTAATCCTGATTCAGTTGAGCTTGAAGCTAATCTTGCACTTATCGCAGTCGTTGGACGCGGAATGAAGAACAGCACAGGTATAGCAGGCAACATTTTCTCTGCTCTTGCCAAGGCTAAGATAAATGTTAAGATGATTGACCAGGGTTCATCAGAGCTTAACATTATCATTGGTGTAAGAAACAGATACTTTGAGGATGCCATAAAGACTATCTATGGAGTATTCGTTCCGGAAGAGTAGTTAAACAAGGGGGATAAAGGGATATGAAAGAGGCTAAGAATGAATTGCTGCAGTTTGTTGCCGGAATTATAATGCTTGTTGTTGGACTGTATATACTGTCACAGAAGGTTATGGTAACATCTTCATATGGATTTTTTTCATTATGGAATGGCAGATTTTCATCAGGACTTATTATGGTACCCTTAATAATTGGAATTGTGTGGATGTTTGCTACAGGAGGCTCATTTGCATCTAAGGTATTTACGGTTCTTTCAGTGATACTTGTGATTGCCTCAATTGTAGCGTCGACAAGGATATGGCTGGCATCTATTACTATGTATGAATGGGTTCTTATACTGGTTCTTATATTTGGAGGCGCAGGATTAACAGCAAAAGTGCTGTTTGCAAGTAATAAGTCAGAAAAGCCAAAGAAGGATAAAAAAGAACAGACTGGCAGCAATACATTAAGTATAGATGAAGAACTGGACAGAATGAAAAAGAATATGAAGTAAATGTTTTCCCCCACGCATATTGTGTGGGGATTTCTTTATGGAACAAAAACACAATAGTTGATAAACCCTGACGGAATTGATATAATTAAATGTAATATGCGTATGAAGACGGAGGAAGATTAATGGATATCGCAAAGAAGATAGCAGAGGAACTGGAGATTAAGGTTACACAGGTTGAGGCTGCTGTTAAGCTTATAGATGAGGGCTGCACAATTCCCTTTATTGCACGATACAGAAAAGAAGTTACAGGAGCGTTGAATGATGAACAGCTCCGTAATCTTGATGAGAGATTAAAGTATTTAAGAAATCTTGAGGATAGAAAGACACAGGTTCTTGCAAGCATTGAGGAACAGGGCAAGCTTACAGAAGAGCTTAAGGCTGCTATTACAGCAGCAGAGACAATGGTTCTTGTAGAAGACCTTTACAGACCATATAAGCAGAAGAGAAGAACAAGGGCAACTGTAGCTAAGGAGAAAGGACTTGAGCCACTGGCACAGTTCATATATGCACAGGAGGCAGCAGAGGATATCACTGTTAAGGCAGAAGAATTCATCAGTGATGAAGAGGGCAAGGAGGTTGCCACAGCACAGGATGCAATAGCAGGTGCGTTGGATATAATTGCAGAGCAGATATCAGATGTTGCAGATTACAGGACATACATAAGAGATATCACAATGAAGGAAGGAAAGCTTGTTGTAACAGCAAAGGATGAAAAGGCTGAGTCGGTATATGAGAATTACTACGATTATAGCGAGGCACTTGCAACAATTCCGGGACACAGAATCCTTGCAATTAACAGAGGAGAAGATGAAAAATTCCTTACTGTCAAGGTGGAAGCGCCAGAGGAAAGAATAATAAGATATCTTGAGAAAAATATTTTAAAAGAGAATACATTTACTGAAAAGTACCTTAAGGACTGTATTGCAGATGCATATGAAAGACTTATTGCACCTGCTATTGAAAGAGAGATTAGAAGCAGCCTTACAGAGACAGCAGAGGATGGGGCAATCAAGGTGTTCGGAAAGAATCTTGAGCAGCTTCTTCTCCAGCCGCCTATCGCTGGCAAAGTAGTTCTTGGCTGGGATCCGGCATTCAGGACAGGCTGTAAGCTCGCAGTTGTAGATCCTACTGGTAAGGTGCTTGCAACTAAGGTTATATACCCTACAGAACCGCACAATAAGGTTGAGGAGTCTAAGGCAGAGGTTAAGAAGCTTATAGATAAATATCATGTTAATCTTATTTCATGTGGTAACGGAACAGCTTCAAGAGAATCAGAAAAGATTATTTCAGATATGATACATGAAATGAATCTCCCGGTTGATTATGTAATCACTAATGAAGCCGGAGCCTCTGTATATTCAGCAAGCAAGCTTGCAACAGAGGAGTTTCCTGACTTTGATGTTGCACAGAGAAGTGCAGTGTCAATAGCAAGACGAGTTCAGGATCCGTTGGCAGAGTTAGTCAAGATTGATCCTAAATCAATCGGAGTCGGACAGTACCAGCATGATATGAACCAGAAGAAGCTGGAGAATACACTTACAGGAGTTGTTGAGGACAGCGTTAATAAGGTCGGAGTAGACTTAAATACTGCGTCAGCTTCACTTCTTGAGTATATCTCAGGTATATCTAAGGCAGTGGCTAAGAATATAGTCGATTACAGAGAGACTAATGGAAGATTCACTAACAGAAAGCAGCTTTTAAAGGTCGCAAAGCTTGGACCTAAGGCATTTGAGCAGTGTGCCGGATTCATGAGAATTACAGGTGGTGACAATCCACTGGATGCTACAAGTGTGCATCCTGAAAGCTATGAGGCAGCAACTAAGCTTCTTACATTATTAGGCTATGATATTAATTCAATAACATCAGGAGAGCTTATAGGACTTAAGGGCAAGGTGCAGGATATAGCAAAGATGGCAGATGAGCTTGGAATAGGAACAATGACACTTGAGGATATCATCAAGGAGCTTGAAAAACCGGGAAGAGATCCAAGAGATGAGATGCCTAAGCCGATATTAAGAAAAGATGTTCTTGATATGAAGGATTTAACACCAGGTATGATACTTAAGGGCACAGTGAGAAATGTTATTGATTTCGGTGCATTTGTTGATATCGGAGTACATCAGGATGGACTCGTTCACATTTCTCAGATGAGCAGCACAAGAAGAGTTGAGCATCCTCTTGATGTTGTGAGCGTTGGAGATATTGTTGATGTAAGAGTTATAGATGTTGATATTCCTAAGGCAAGGATTTCGCTTTCGATGATACTTGACGAGAAGGAAGCTGCCAACAGAAAGTACAACAGAGATAATTCAAAGAATAAGAATAACAGAAATAATGGCAAGGGAAACAGACAGGACAGAAAGCCTAAGAAAGATGGACTGAACCTTTCAGGACTTGCCAAGTTCATGCATTAATAGGAGCATAGTGTGAAAAATCAGATTGATATCTGATTTTTCACACGGCTATTTGTGACGCAGGCATCACAAATAGCTTTTATCGCAGAGCCAAATCTGACATTTGGCTCGCGATTCCTCCGGCACTTTGTGCCTGCGGAATGGAGATTAGTGTGAAAAATTAAAGATTTTTCACACGCAGGATTTGTGCTTGCGCACAAACCTGGGATGCCTTGAATGGCAGGCAAGAATGGAGGATTTGTATGGAAAAAAGAATCGAGTTTGACAGTGTTGTAACAGAGAAAGCGCTTATTAATTTTAAAATGTATCATAATCTCCATACTATAAGTGGCATATCCGGATATCTCTTTGCTGTAATTGCGCTTGTTTTATGCGTGATGGGAATTGTAACTAAGATTTCTGTGCAGTATATACTGATGATGGGAATATTCGGGGTATTTTTCCTTGCGTATCCAATATTAAGCATCAGATACGGCAGCAGGAAGCAGATGAAGTCAGTTGACGCATTTAAATCACCGATGCATTACAGCGCCGGAGATGACAAGATTATAGTCAGTCAGGCAGGTGTTGCAGAAGAACTTGAGTGGAACAGGATATACAAGGTGAGATTCACAGGAAGCAATCTTATTCTGTATCTGTCTTCGACAAGAGCAAATATACTTACATTGGACAGTATGGGAGATGAGGCAGTTTCATTTGTAGAGCTCTGCAAGGAAAAATTAAAGCCTTTTCAGGTTATGGTTAATATGAAGAAGCTGAAAAATGCTGTGGCAGGTTAAGCAGATAGGAAAGATATGGTTAAAGAAACATTTAACGCAGAAGAAACATTTGAAGCAGGATATGAGATGGGGCAGAAGGCTCTTCCGGGGCAGATATATTGTCTTAATGGAGACTTGGGTGTCGGCAAAACGGTATTCACGCAGGGCTTTGCGAAAGGCCTTGGGATAGAAGAGCCGGTGAACAGCCCCACATTTACAATTATCCAGGAATACCATGAGGGCAGGCTGCCATTGTATCACTTTGATGTGTACAGAATTGGCGATGTCGAAGAGATGGACGAGCTTGGATATGAGGAATATTTCTATTCAGACGGAGTGTGCCTTATTGAGTGGAGCACGCTCATAGAAGAGATAATACCGGATAATGCAATTAAGATAGTTATAGAAAAGAACCTTGAGAAAGGGTTCGACTACAGGAAAATAACTATCGGGCAGGAGGAAGAATGAGAATATTAGCGATAGAAAGTTCGGCAGTTACAGCATCCGTTGCTATACTTGAGGATGATACACTTGTTGCTGAATACACAATTAATCATAAGATGACACATTCACAGACGCTTCTTCCAATGATAGATGAGATATTCTCAATGGTGCAGTTAAAGCCGGAGGATGTTGATGTCATAGCAGTATCAGAAGGACCGGGTTCATTTACGGGATTAAGAATTGGCGCGGCTACAGGAAAGGGAATTGCGCTTGCGCTTGATAAGAAGATGGTGGCAGTTCCTACGCTTGCGGCAATGGCTTATAATCTGTATGGAGATGGCAGATACATATGTCCGGTAATGGATGCAAGAAGAAAGCATCTGTACAGTGGAATATATACATTTGATGGTGATAAGCTTGTTACGGTAAGAGATACCGCACTTAAGCCATATGAAGAGCTTGCAGAAGAGCTTGCAGGACTTGACGGACAGGTCGTGCTGATAGGCGACGGAGTGGATGTCGCCGGCGGTGTGCTTAAAGAGCAGCTTGGTGACAAATGTGTTCTTTCACCAGCTCACATCAAGACTCAGAGAGCAGGCTCGGTAGCACTCTTAGCAAGACAGATGGCAGAAAGAGAAGAATATACAGATGCTGATGAATTAAAGCCTGATTATCTGCGTCCTTCGCAGGCGGAAAGGCAGAAGGCACATCATGAGTCTTAATTGTGTGGTAAGACCTATGACAGAGACCGATACACCGGCAGTATCAAAGATAGAACAGGAAATATTTTCACTTCCGTGGTCGCAGAAATCATTTGCAGATGCATGCAGCAATGCAGATAATGTGTATCTGGTATGTGAGGCGGACGGAGTGATTGCCGGATATTGCGGAATGTGGACAGTGCTTGGAGAAGGCAATATAACCAACATGGCAGTATCGCCGGACTACAGGAGATGTGGCATAGCAGAAATGCTTATGCGCGCAATACAAAAGTATGGTGAAGACAAGAAGGTTACATCATATTTTCTTGAGGTGAGGCAGAGCAATCTGCCGGCAATATCCCTTTATGAAAAAATGGGATATAAGAATATAGGCATAAGAAAAAGGTTTTATGAAAAACCGGTCGAGGATGCGGTGATTATGTCGTGTACAGCAATTTCTAAATAACCATCCCCAAAACTCGCCTTTTTTTCTGGCTGCACATATCCAAAAGCCTCGCTGTAGCTCGCTGCGCCTGCGTTTTTTGATATGCACATTCAAAAACATTCTGCGTTTTTGGTTCAGTTATTTATGAAACGATATACTATAACAATTGAAATATAATGAGGGAGGTGTGGTTAATGTTAGATGTCTGTCTGTTAGGAACAAGCGGAATGCTTCCTTTGCCGGGAAGATGGCTGACATCACTTATGACGCGTTATAACGGAAGCAGCCTGATGATAGACTGCGGTGAGGGAACACAGATAGCAGTAAAGCAGAAGGGATGGAGCTTTAACCCGATAGATGTTATATGCTTTACACATTATCATGCGGATCACATAAGCGGACTGCCGGGACTGTTACTTACAATAGGCAATTCAGACAGAAAAAAACCGCTTACACTTGTTGGACCTAAGGGACTTGGCAAGGTGGTTTCTTCACTAAGGGTAATCGCACCAGAGCTGCCCTTCGAGCTCAAGCTGATAGAGCTAACGAATCCACAGGAGCATTTATCGATAAATGGATATGAGATAGATGCATTCAGGGTAAATCATGCAGTTATCTGTTACGGATATTCCATAAGCATTCCAAGAATAGGTAAATTTGATGTAGAAAAAGCAAGAGAGCTTGGGATTCCGTGCAGCATGTGGAATAAGCTGCAGCATGGGACAGCAGTTACATTAGATGACAAAGAATATACACCGGATATGGTTATGGGAGAGGCAAGAAAGGGACTCAAGGTAACATACTGCACAGATACCAGACCGGTTCAGGCTATAGCTGACAACGCTAAGGAGTCAGATTTGTTCATATGTGAGGGCATGTATGGAGAGGACGGCAAGGAAGCTAAGGCAAGGGAATATAAGCACATGACATTCACGGAGGCAGCACAGCTTGCTAAGAATGCCGGGGTTAAGGAAATGTGGCTGACACATTACAGCCCATCGCTTGTAAGACCGCAGGATTATGTGGACAAGGCGCGGAAAATATTTCCGGCAACGATAGCTGCTAATGATGGAAGAACAGTTGAGTTGAAGTTTGATGATGAGGGCTAGCTTATGAAAAAGTATGGAAGGACAATAATTGTAATAGCAGTATTGGTTGCACTGGGGCTGGGATACTACTATTATCTGGCCAATAAGGATACCACTAAGGACGCGACAGATGTTGCGGCAGATAACAGCGAGGTTTCTGTGCTTATTTCTAAAGACATAATGGCTAATTATCCTGAATCGCCTAAAGATGTAGTTAATCTGTATGCAAGGATTACGAAAGCATATTATGATACATCATTTACTGACGAGCAGATTGAAGCGCTTGGAAAGCAGGCACGCCTGATGTTTGATGATGAATTAAGAAATACACAGACAGATGAAGATTTCTATGAGAAGCTAAAGGAAGATATCAGCAATTACAATGCAACCAATACGCGCATAAGCTCGTATGTTATACAGAGCGCAACGAAAACGAAATATACAACCTTTGAAGACAGACAGTACGCATCAATTGCGTTGGTATATTATCTGAGACAGGGTGATAAGCTGGTAGATTCGCCAACGAAATTCACTTTAAGAAAAGATGATGCCGGACACTGGAAGCTTCTGTTCTGGGAGCTTACTGAAATAGACAGTGATGACGAATAATAGGAGATATAAGATGAGCGGAAAAGATGATGTTCTTATCCTTGCGATAGAGAGTTCATGTGATGAGACGGCGGCAGCAGTTGTAAAGAATGGCAGGGAGGTATTGTCAAATGTGATTAATACCCAGATAGCCATACACACAGAATATGGCGGTGTAGTTCCTGAGATTGCGTCAAGAAAACATATTGAAAATATTAATCCAGTAATCAGAAAAGCGCTCGAGGATGCAAATGTGACACTTGATGATATAGATGCAATAGGAGTTACATATGGTCCGGGGCTTGTTGGTGCTTTGCTTGTAGGTGTTGCAGAGGCGAAAGCCATAGCATTTGCAAAGAATAAACCGCTGGTCGGAGTGCATCACATAGAAGGACATATCAGCGCCAATTATGTTGAGAATAAAGAGCTTGAACCACCATTTGTTGCACTTGTTGTATCAGGCGGCCATACACATCTTGTCAAGGTAAATGATTATGGTGAATATGAAATAGTCGGAAGAACAAGAGATGATGCGGCTGGAGAAGCATTTGACAAGGTTGCAAGAGCGATAGGCTTAGGATATCCGGGCGGACCTAAGATAGACAAGCTTGCAAAAGAGGGTAATCCTGAAGCAATAGAATTTCCGAGAGCGCATGTTGATAATGCACCGTATGATTTTTCGTTCAGTGGAATCAAATCGGCAGTGCTTAATTACATCAATTCTGCCAATATGCAGGGAAAAGAAATTAACCGCGCAGATGTAGCCGCTTCATTCCAGAAGGCGGTGGTTGATGCACTTGTTTCAAGGGCTGTGAGACTGACGAAGGAATGTGGGTTGGATAAGCTTGCAATAGCGGGCGGTGTTGCATCTAATTCTGCACTCCGCGCAGCGGTTCAGGAGGAATGTGCGAAGAACAATATCAAATTCTATTCGCCATCACCTGTTTTGTGCACAGACAACGCTGCCATGATAGGTGCAGCAGCATATTATGAATATATTAAGGGGGTTCGTCATGGGTATGATTTAAATGCTGTGCCGAATCTTAAGCTGGGGGAGCGCATATAATGAATACAGCTATAGTTTTAGCAGGTGGAAGCGGAAAAAGAATGAATAGTGATATTCCTAAACAGTATATGCTGCTTAATGGAAAGCCGGTAATATATTATTCTTTAAAAGCATTTGAACAAAGTCCGCATATAGACGAGATTATACTTGTTACAGCAAGGGATTACATTGAATATGTAAAGAACGAAATCGCAGGCTCTGAATTCACCAAATTGACCAAGATAATTGAAGGCGGCAGGGAACGCTTTGATTCGGTGTGGGCTGGCTTGCAGCAGACGAATGAAAATGGATATGTATATATACATGACGGAGCAAGACCTTGCATAGACCAGAATATAATAAATGCATGTCATGAAGCTGTTATAAAGAGCAATGCATGTGTAGCTGCAGCACCTGTTAAGGACACAATTAAAGTTGCAGACGCTGACGGGTATGCGGTAAATACGCCGGACAGGAAAACATTATGGCAGATACAGACGCCGCAGGCTTTTAAAGCAAATGTAATTAAAGAAGCATATAGCAGGCTCTACGGAGCAGGTGATTTTAATGGAATTACAGACGATGCCATGGTTGTGGAAAAATATGGAGCCGCAAGGGTAAAACTTGTTGACTGTGGTTACTGCAATATTAAAATTACAACACCGGAGGATATGAAGATTGCTGGTGTGTTTTTAAAAAAGACTCATAGTTAACCTGATAATATAATAAATGTAGTTGTTCAGAGCCAATTTCTGAAATTTTCGCATTTTGCCGATGTGGCATATCTATTAAATAAAATTTCAGAACCAGATGTGAGCTGTGAGCATTTTGCATCAGATTCATGAAATTTTGTCAGGTTTTGAACAATTACAAACTAGTACAGCGATTTCTAAATAATTATCCCAATAATTTGCCTGTTTTCTGACTGCACACACCCAAAAGCCTCGCCGTAGCCCGCTACGCCTGCGTTTTTTGATATGCACATTCAAAAAACATTCTGCGTTTTTGGGATAGTTATTTATGAAACGCTGTACTACTGGTACATCGAAAATTAAATAACCGCCATATTGACTTGTCTGATTTCTCATATGCTGCGTTGTCGTCAATCGCCGTAGCAACCGCTGCGCTTCTTTCCTCCACCTTGCATATGAGAAAATCATCCTGCGCCAATATGGCAGATATTTAATGTTCGCTGTACTAGTAAAATTTTGAGGAATTAGGAGAGTGGCATGAAGAAATTTTCGTTAAAAAACATTAACTTTGTCGGTGCCGGGGCAGCATTACTGGCATTTATCTTTGCATTTATACCATTTTATAAGCTGCAGCCAACAGAATATTTCATCCAGAATGAAAGTGCGGCAGCCGGGTATTCAATAATGAAGAATCTTGTTACATACAACTTCTTTGGAGTTCTCTGCCTTATATTATCATTAACAGCAATGGTATTATATGTATGGAACAGCTCTGTCAAAATAACAATAGCGGCAATTGCTGTATCAGCGGCAGATTTAATTTCTCTTCTGCTTGCTTTAATAGTTGGCAACAGTGATGCCAAGGAAGTCCAGTCATTAATAAATGCGCTGGTGCAGTATAGTGGTACATCAGCAAATGCAAATTTATTCATAAAATCTTCACTCACAGCAGGCTTTGTCTTGGAACTTCTTATGATACTTGTGATGACTGGCTCATACTGGATTAATGAGCTTATGGTCAAACCATATATATTCGGGGATAAGTCAGGAGCAAAGCTTAATCCGCTCGAAGGACTTACAGGAACTGCCAAAGTGCGCACACAGGCTGCATCTTCTGATACATCGTTTCATAAATAACCAGCCCAAAAGCGCAGAATGTATTTTGAATGGGCATATCAAAAATACAGGCGTAGCGGGCTATGGCAAGGCTTTTTGGTGTGTACAGTCAGAATTAATTAAAAAAATTCAAAAAAAGTGTTGACATACATTCGAGCTGGTGGTAATATAATCAAGTCGCTGGTGCGACACAATTTAATAGCTATGGAGAGGTACCGAAGTGGTCATAACGGGGCGGTCTTGAAAACCGTTTGTCTTCACGGGCGCATGGGTTCGAATCCCATCCTCTCCGCTAAAGCCGTTCATCAAGCATGAATGGCTTTTTATTTGCCAAAGGTGTATATGCGGAATGCACAATATCAGAATACAGATTGTGCCAACGCGGGAGCTTGATATACAAAAAATTGTCGCTGATAAAAAATATGACAATTTTTTAAAAAAGTTCTTGACAAACAACTTTGACAGTGATATCCTAAACAAGCTGTCGGCAAGAAATGCTGACAACGGCAAAGGGCTCCTTGATAACTGAATAGAAAGACAACCTTGAAATTCTTTGAGAATTTTAAAATG
>CAVKBP010000002.1:0-46936 GCA_963654395.1 Ruminococcus sp. CAG:382 | reverse complement strand
TTCGGAGTAATCCTGTCAGCATGGTGGCTTGGTGAGGGCGGCAGTGAGTTAGGAATAAATGCACTGATAGCCTTAGTGCTTGTGTGCATAGGAATCTGTATAGTTAATGTGAAGGGAAAGAAAGCGGAGTAAATATAGCGGATGTACACCCATTTCAGGATGGCAATGGAAGGGTTGGAAGAATGATAATACTGAAACAAAATATTTTCAGAAAGAACAGAAATATTATGTAGATAACACAGAAAAAATGTTATTTACATACGAAGAGGTAGAGGAAGCCCAGAGAATAAATAAGACCAGTTTCAGGCATTGAGGAGCCGCCGGTACTTAGCAAATCAGGACAGCCCCGAAGGGGCGAATCCGGATGAGCTTAGTACCGCTGCGAGCGACGCATAGCGAAAGCGTGCCTGAACTGGTCTTATTTATTTTCGTAGCGGTTCGCCACTACCTCCATTACCGCCACTACCTTAAAGCCTCCTTTACCGCCTCCGCCGCCTCATGCAGTGAAGCTGCTTTCTCCTCATCGAGCTTATCAAGTGGAGACTTTGATATAAGCTTGCTTAAATGTCCTATCTGAGACTTAACATTCCTTTTCTTATCCTTTTCCCAGACCTTTTTATTAGCGGCAAGTGCCTGATTTGCCTCATTAAGCGTCCTTACGGCATCCTCCCTTATGTCTATAAAGCTCTGGTAAGCCTCGTCCTGCTTGCTGTATATTTCAGCTTCCCAGCGGGCTTTGGCAATCTCTTCCTCGGTCATGTTAGAGCTTGAGGTGATAGTAATGCTCTGTTCCCTTCCGGTGCCTAAATCCTTGGCAGATACATTTACAATGCCATTAACATCGATGTCAAATGTTACTTCAATCTGCGGAACGCCTGCTAATGCGCGCTTAATTCCGTTAAGCCTGAAATTGCCAAGCAGCTTGTTGTCTCTTGTGAATTTCCGTTCTCCCTGAAATACCTTGATATCAACGGATGTCTGGAAATTACCTGCTGTAGTGAATATCTGGCTGTGCCTTGTTGGAATTGTAGTGTTGCGTTCAATCAGCCTGCTTGCAATTCCACCCATAGTCTCGATAGAAAGAGACATAGGAGTTACATCCATAAGAATAATTTCAGAAGCGGCAGAACCAGCCTGTAACTGGTTTCCAAGCTTTCCCCCTTGAACGGCTGCACCGAGGGCTACACATTCATCAGGATTAAGATTCCTTGATGGCTCTTTTCCCATAAGCTGTCTTACCTTATCAGCAACAGCAGGAATTCTTGTGGAACCACCGACTAATAAAACCATATTGATATCAGTCTTAGAAAGTCCGGCGTCACGAAGCGCATTCTCCACAGGAGTGATTGTCCTGTCCACAAGGTCAGCGGTAAGCCCGTTAAATGTCTGTCTTGATAAAGAGATATCAATGTGGTGGGGACCGTCCTTAGCCATGGCAATAAAAGGAAGATTGATATTGGTTGTAAGCGAAGAAGACAGCTCCTTCTTGGCTTTCTCAGCTTCTTCTTTAAGACGCTGCATTGCAGAAGCGTCCTTAGCAAGATTGATTCCGTCGCTTATCTTAAACTGTTCGACAAGATAATTGACAATCCTTTCGTCAAAATCGTCACCGCCTAAATGGTTGTCTCCCGAGGTTGCGAGAACCTCGATTACATTATCCCCGATATCGATAACAGATACATCAAAGGTTCCACCGCCGAGGTCATACACGAGAACCTTCTGCGCATTTCCATTGTCAAGACCATATGCGAGTGCGGCAGAGGTTGGTTCGTTGATAATTCTTAGTATATTAAGTCCGGCAATCCTGCCAGCATCCTTAGTAGCCTGTCTCTGCGCGTCAGTAAAATATGCGGGTACAGTCACGACTGCATCAGTCACAGCCTGTCCTAAGAAGCTTTCAGCATCCTCTTTCAGCTTCATCAGTATAAATGCAGAGATTTCCTGAGGTGTATAGTATTTTCCGTCAATCTTTTTGCGGAAGTCTGTTCCCATGTGTCTCTTAATAGAGAATATAGTTCTGTCAGAGTTGACGGCAGCCTGTCTTTTGGCGGCATCACCGACAATCCGCTCCTTTGATTTCGTAAAGGCAACAACAGATGGAGTTGTGCGGTAGCCCTCCCTGTTGGTGATGACAGTAGGAGTATCACCCTCAACAACAGCCACACAGCTATTGGTTGTTCCCAAATCAATTCCTATAACAGTTCCCATAACTAACTCCATTCAAAATAATGATACATTTATTCTAACATATAAAATGCATTTGACTATTAAGAAAAAAGTAAAAATAAGAAAAAATTAATAAATTGGGGTTTTGCTTGCTGATATATATTTTGATATGTTAGAATAAATGCTATTGGAAATCAGGATTTGTGCTTGCACACAAAATGGGATGCCCTGAAAATGGGCGGGAATGGAGGATTATGGCAGGTTCAGTATTTGGAAATATATTTAAGATATCAACATGGGGTGAATCCCATGGAAAGGGGCTTGGAGTTGTGATTGACGGATGTCCGGCAGGTCTGGCTCTCTGCGGGGAGGATATCCAGCAGCAGTTAGACAGAAGAAAGCCCGGTCAGTCAAAGTTTACCACACCGAGAAAGGAAGATGATGAGGTGCATATTCTTTCAGGTGTGTTTGAGGGAAAGACTACAGGAACTCCTATATCACTGGCGGTATATAATAAGACACAGAGGTCTGCTGATTATTCAGAGATAGCCAGCTATTACAGACCGGGACATGCTGATTACACATTTGACGAAAAATACGGCTTCAGGGATTACCGCGGTGGCGGAAGAAGCTCTGGAAGAGAGACTATTGGAAGAGTCGCCGCCGGAGCAGTTGCAATGAAAATCCTTAAGGAGCTTGGAATCAGTATTACAGCATATGCCAAGGAAATCGGTGGAATCGGTATTGATTATGACAGGTTTGATATAGCTGAAAGGGATAATAACGCATTTAACATGCCTGACAAGGAAGCGGCTGAAAAAGTTAAGGCTTTTGCAGAAAGTAAGATGGCAGCCGGAGATTCAATCGGCGGTGTGATTGAGTGCAGGGTTACAGGAATGATGACCGGAATTGGCAATCCTGTATTTGAAAAACTCGACGCGAATCTTGCAAAGGCTGTAATGTCAATCGGTGCCGTAAAGGGCTTTGAGATTGGAGATGGCTTTGAGGCAGCGAGGGTTACAGGAAAGTATAATAATGATGAATTCATAATGAAGAATGGCAGGGTGTGCAAGCTGACTAACCACAGCGGCGGAGTGCTTGGCGGAATAAGTGACGGGGATGAGCTGGTATTCAGGGCAGCAGTAAAGCCGACACCTTCAATAAGCGCATTACAGGAGACAGTTAATAAGCAGGGCGAGGATATAGAAGTGTCCATTAAGGGAAGACATGATCCGATGATAGTTCCAAGAGCTGTTGTTGTTGTTGAAGCTATGACAGCACTTACACTTGTTGATCTGATATTTGATAATATGACAGCGAGAATGGACAGAATTAAAGATTTTTACGAAAAATAAGGAGTGGATATGTACAAGGTTTTAAAGACGGATGGCAGGGCGAAAAGAGCGGAGTTCACAACAGTGCATGGAACTGTGCAGACACCTGTATTTATGAATGTCGGAACAGTCGCAGCCATTAAGGGAGCGGTTGCAACAACTGATTTGCAGCAGATAGGAACACAGATTGAATTATCTAATACTTATCATCTTCATGTAAGACCGGGAGATAAGATTATTAAGCAGCTTGGAGGACTTCATAAGTTCATGAACTGGGATAAGCCTATTCTTACTGATTCGGGTGGATTTCAGGTATTCTCACTTGCCGGACTGCGTAAGATTAAGGAGGAGGGTGTTACCTTCCAGTCACATATTGACGGACATAAGATATTCATGGGACCAGAGGAAAGTATGCAGATACAGTCTAATCTGGGTTCAACAATTGCCATGGCATTTGACGAGTGTGCGCCTGCCAAGGCAGACAGAAGGTATATCCAGAATTCTGTTGACAGGACATACCGCTGGCTTGAGCGCTGTAAGAATGAGATGTCAAGGCTTAATTCACTACCTGATACAGTTAATCCCTCACAGATGCTTTTTGGAATCAATCAGGGCGGTGTATTTAACGATATAAGAATCGACCATGCTAAAAGAATTTCAGAACTGGACCTTGACGGTTATGCAGTAGGCGGACTTGCGGTTGGCGAAACGCATGAGGAAATGTATGAGGTACTCGATAATGTTGTGCCTTATCTTCCTAAGGACAAGCCAACATATCTTATGGGTGTCGGAACTCCGGCTAACATAATTGAGTCGGTTGACAGGGGAATAGATTTCTTTGACTGCGTATATCCGTCAAGAAATGGCCGTCATGGACATGTATATACTAAGTTTGGAAAGATTAATCTTTTCAACGCAAAATATGAGACGGACACAGCACCTATTGAGGAGGGCTGCGGCTGTCCATGCTGCCAGAATTACACAAGGGCATATGTAAGACATCTTCTTAAAGCTAAGGAAATGCTTGGAATGCGTCTCTGCGTGCTTCATAATCTTTACTACTATAATCATCTTATGACAGATATAAGAAATGCTATAGATGAGGGAAGATACGCCAGCTTCAAGGAAGAAGCCTTGTATCAGATGAAGACATATGACAGGCAGTGATAATTTATGCAGCTTATAAATATCGTAGCTTCCTGCCTCTAAATATTTTATTAAAAATGCATTTTGAGGTAGACAAGCTGCCGGCAATTATGTATTATAGGTTGAGTGTGAAAAAAATCTGGAGAAATCAGTGTGAAAAATTAAGGATTGTCCACACGCAATGAGAAGCCTTGAGAAGCAGGTAAGAATGGAGGAATATTATGGGTTCAATAGGAATTATTATTGTATATGTAGTAGTTATCGGTGCAATGATGTATTTTATGGCAATCAAGCCACAGAAGAAGGAGCAGAAGAGAACACAGGAGCTTTTAAGCTCTATGGAGATAGGCGATTATGTTCTTACTACAAGCGGCTTCTACGGTGTGCTTATCGATATATCAGAGGATGATGTAATCGTAGAATTCGGTAATAACAAGAACTGCCGTATTTCAATGCAGAAGAAAGCTATCGCACAGGTTGAGAAGCCATCAGACAGCGTATCAGCAGAATAATTATAATAAAATATTTAAAAAGGATTTCGTACCAGAACACATTTGTCTGGTAAGGAATCCTTTTTTTATTGAAAATATCCGGCAAATGTTATATCATATTAAATTGTATTATCATATTAAAAAGGGGTAAAGGTTTATGGAAAGCAGAATAACTTTAATACCAGGTGACGGAATAGGTCCGGAAATCGTCAGGGAGGCTGTGAAAGTACTTGATAAGGTGGCTGACAAATACGGTCATAAATTCAGCTATACCAAGATTCTTATGGGCGGCTGTTCAATTGATGAGTACGGTGTTCCACTAACAGATGAGGCAGTAGCAACAGCCAAGGCATCTGATGCGGTGCTTCTTGGAGCAGTTGGCGGTAATGTGGGCAATTCCAGGTGGTATGATGTTGCACCTAATCTAAGACCAGAGGCAGGTCTTTTAAAGATTCGTAAGGAATTAGGACTTTTTGCTAACCTGCGTCCGGCATATCTTTATGATGAGCTTAAGGCAGCATGTCCGTTAAAGGAAGAAATCATTGGTGATGGCTTCGACATGGTTATTATGAGAGAGCTTACAGGCGGTCTTTACTTTGGTGACAGATATACTAAGGAAATAGACGGATTAGAGACAGCCGTTGATACACTTACATATAACGAGGAAGAGATTAGAAGAATTGCAATTAAGGGATTTGAGATTGCAATGAAGAGAAGAAAGAAAGTAACAAGCGTTGATAAGGCTAATGTTCTTGATTCTTCAAGATTGTGGAGAAAGATTGTGCATGAGGTTGCAAAAGATTATCCAGAGGTTGAGGTTTCAGATATGCTTGTTGATAACTGTGCAATGCAGTTAGTAATGAATCCGGGACAGTTCGATGTTATTCTTACAGAGAACATGTTTGGAGATATATTATCAGATGAGGCAAGTATGATAACAGGTTCAATCGGAATGTTATCAAGTGCAAGCCTTAACAAGACGAAATTAGGCCTGTACGAGCCAAGCCATGGTTCAGCACCTGATATTGCTGGAAAGAATGTTGCTAATCCGATTGCTACAATTCTTAGTGCAGCCATGCTGTTAAGATATTCACTTGATCTTGACAAAGAAGCTGACGCTGTTGAGGCAGCAGTTGCGGCTGTATTAAAAGAGGGCTATAGAACAACTGATATTATGTCAGACGGATGCACACTTGTAGGAACTGACAAGATGGGCGATTTGATTGCCGAAAGAGTATAAATAAAAAACATTTATAAGGAGATATATATTATGATAAGTGATAACGCCAGAAGTGGTATGCAGCAGGCACCTGCACGAAGCCTTTTTAATGCACTTGGCTTCACAGCAGAAGAGATGAAGAAGCCTATGATTGGTATTGTAAGCTCATACAATGAGATTGTACCGGGACATATGAATATTGATAAGATTGTAAATGCAGTTAAATTAGGAGTTGCAGAGGCAGGCGGTGTGCCTGTAGTATTTCCGGCTATTGCAGTATGTGATGGTATTGCAATGGGACATGTCGGTATGAAGTATTCTTTAGTAACAAGAGACTTAATTGCAGACTCAACAGAGTGTATGGCAATTGCACATCAGTTTGACGGACTTGTAATGGTTCCTAACTGTGATAAGAATGTTCCTGGACTTTTAATGGCAGCAGCAAGACTTAATCTTCCAACTGTATTCGTATCAGGCGGACCAATGCTTGCAGGTCATGTTAAGGGAAAGAAGAGAAGCCTTTCATCTATGTTCGAGGCTGTAGGCTCTTACGCAGCAGGAACTATGACAGAAGAGGATGTGCTTGAGTTCGAGGAAAAGGTATGCCCTACATGCGGTTCATGTTCAGGAATGTATACAGCTAACTCAATGAACTGCCTTACAGAGGCACTTGGTATGGGACTTCGTGGCAATGGTACTATTCCAGCTGTATATTCAGAAAGAATAAAGCTTGCAAAGCATGCGGGCATGGCTGTCATGGATATGGTTAATAAGGGAATCACAGCAAGAGATATCATTACTAAGGATTCTATAATGAATGCACTTACAGTAGATATGGCGCTTGGATGCTCTACTAATTCAATGCTCCATCTTCCTGCTATTGCACATGAGATAGGCTTTGACTTTGATATCAAATTTGCTAATCCAATCAGTGAAAAGACTCCTAACCTCTGCCATCTCGCACCAGCAGGTCCTACATATATGGAAGACCTCAATGAAGCAGGAGGAGTATATGCAGTAATGAAGGAGCTTGCAGATATCGGACTTCTTAACACAGACTGTATGACAGTTTCAGGAAAGACTATCGGTGAGTGTATTGCAACAGCATATAACCGCGATCCAGAGGTTATAAGAACAGTTGACAATGCATACAGTAAGACAGGTGGCCTTGCAGTTCTTTCAGGAAATCTTGCTCCAGACGGTTCAGTAGTAAAGCGTTCAGCAGTTGTTCCTGAAATGCTTGTACATGAAGGTCCGGCAAGAGTATTTGATTCAGAGGAAGACGCAATCGCAGCTATCAAGGGTGGCAAGATTGTTGAGGGTGATGTAGTGGTTATCCGTTATGAAGGTCCTAAGGGTGGCCCTGGCATGAGAGAAATGCTTAATCCTACATCAGCTATTGCAGGCATGGGACTTGGTTCATCAGTAGCCCTTATCACAGACGGCCGTTTCTCAGGCGCAAGCCGCGGAGCTTCTATCGGTCATGTATCACCAGAGGCTGCTGTAGGCGGACCTATCGCCTTAGTTGAAGAGGGAGATATCATCAGCATTGATATTCCGGGACTTAAGCTTGAGCTTAAGGTTTCTGATGAGGAGCTTGCTGCAAGAAAGGCTAAGTGGCAGCCAAGAGAGCCTAAGGTGACAACAGGATACTTGAAGAGATATGCCTCACTTGTTACATCAGGAAACAGAGGAGCTATCCTTAAGAGTTCAGTAGAAGAGTAATTAAAGACAATCGGGAGAAGATAAATGAAGTTAAATGGTTCAGAGATAATTGTTGAATGCTTGAAGGAACAGGGCGTTGATACAATATTTGGATACCCTGGTGGAGCTATTCTTAATGTATATGATGCTCTTTATAAGCATTCAGATGAAATAACACATATTCTTACATCACATGAGCAGGGTGCATCACATGCTGCTGACGGATATGCAAGGGCAACAGGAAAGGTTGGCGTGTGCTTTGCAACATCAGGTCCTGGAGCAACTAACCTTGTAACAGGTATTGCCACAGCTTATATGGATTCAGTTCCTATAGTTGCCATCACATGTAATGTAACAGTTCCACTTCTTGGAAGAGACAGCTTTCAGGAGATTGATATCGCCGGTGTTACAATGCCAATTACAAAGCACAGCTATATCGTCAAGGATATCAGGGAGCTTGCAAAGACATTAAGAAATGCTTTCAGAATTGCAAAGGAAGGAAGACCGGGACCTGTATTAGTTGATATAACTAAGGATGTGACAGCAGCAGAGTGTGAATATTCTCCAAGAGTTCCAAAGCCTGTTGACAGAATTACAGCAAGCATTAAGAATGAAGATATTGAAAGAGCTGTAACACTTATTCAGAAATCCAAGAAGCCATATGTATTCGTTGGTGGTGGTGCTGTTATATCAGAAGCGTCTGAGGAGCTCAAAACATTTGTTGAAAAGGTAGACGCTCCGGTATGCGATTCGCTTATGGGTAAAGGCGCATTTGACGGCTCAAGCGACAGATATACAGGAATGCTTGGAATGCATGGTACTAAGACATCTAACTATGGTGTGTCAGAGTGTGACCTTCTTATCGTAGTCGGTGCAAGATTTTCAGACCGTGTAACAGGCAATACTAAGAAATTCGCTAAGAATGCGAAGATTCTCCAGTTCGATGTGGACGCTGCCGAGATTAATAAAAATGTTAAGACAGACGCCCATGTGCTTGGTGATGTAAAGGAAACCTTAAAAAGAATCAATGATAAGTTAGATAATCAGGAACATTCAGACTGGATGGAGCACATAAAGTCATACAAGCTCGATTATCCTATGAGATATAACAGAGATATCCTCAACGGACCTCTTATCATGGAAAAGATTTATAATATTACAAATGGAGATGCCATTATCACAACAGATGTCGGACAGCACCAGATGTGGGCTGCACAGCATTATAAGTTTAAGGAGCCTAGGACACTTCTTACCTCAGGTGGTCTTGGAACTATGGGCTATGGTCTTGGTGCATGTATAGGTGCAAAGGTTGGACGCAAGGATAAGGTCGTTGTCAATATTGCAGGTGATGGCTGCTTCCGTATGAACATGAATGAGATTGCGACAGCAACAAGATATAACATTCCTGTTATTGAAGTAATATTTAACAACCATGTACTTGGTATGGTAAGACAGTGGCAGGATCTTTTCTATGGCAAGAGATATTCGGCTACAGTTTTAGACGACCAGGTTGATTTCGTCAAGGTATCAGAAGGAATGGGCGCAAAGGCTTACGCTGTTGATACAATTGAGGAATTTGAGAAAGCATTTAAAGAAGCAATAGAGCTTAATATTCCATGTGTCATTGACTGTCATATTAACAGGGAAGATAAGGTATTCCCTATGGTTTCACCGGGCGCTGCCATATCAGAGGCATTCGACAGGGAAGACCTTAATAACAGAAAATAGCACAGATATTGACTTTAATGTGATAAAGGAATAAAATAATCCTTAATATTTTATTAATATTTTATATTTCAGGAGGAAGAAAAGGTGAGTAGAGTTTATAACTTTAGCGCTGGTCCCGCTGTTTTACCAGAGGAAGTACTCAAAGAAGCAGCAGATGAAATGTTAGATTACCAGGGAAGCGGACAGTCGGTAATGGAAATGAGCCACAGATCCAAGGTTTATGACAACATCATCAAAGAGGCAGAGAAGGATTTAAGAGAACTTCTCAGCATCCCGGATAACTATAAGGTGTTATTTTTACAGGGTGGTGCATCGCAGTTTTTCGCTGAAGTACCTATGAACCTTATGAAGAATAAGAAGGCTGGCTATATCCTTACAGGACAGTGGGCTAAGAAAGCATTTGCAGAAGCTAAGATATTCGGCGAGGCAGTTGAGCTTGCTTCTTCAGCAGACAAGACATTCTCATATATTCCGGATTGTTCAGATCTTGACATCCCAGAGGATCTTGACTATGTATATATCTGTGAGAATAATACAATCTATGGAACTAAGTATAAGACATTACCTAACACTAAGGGACACATTCTTGTATCAGATGTTTCATCATGCTTCTTATCAGAGCCTATGGATGTGACTAAGTATGGCGTTGTATATGGCGGCGTACAGAAGAATATCGGACCTGCAGGCGTTGTAATTGCAATTATAAGAGAAGACCTCATTACAGATGATGTTCTTCCGGGAACACCGACTATGCTTAAGTGGAAGACACAGGCAGACGCAGATTCTCTTTACAATACACCTCCATGCTACAATATCTATATCTGTGGCAAGGTATTTAAGTGGATTAAGAAGATGGGCGGACTTTCAGCAATGAAGGAGCATAATGAAAAGAAAGCTAAGATTCTTTATGATTTCCTTGATGAGAGCAAGCTGTTCATGGGAACAGTTGTTAAGGAAGACCGTTCACTTATGAATGTGCCATTTGTATGCAACATTGAGGATAAGGAAGCTAAGGATGCCATGGAAGCTAAGTTTATCAAGGAAGCTGCAGCAGCAGGCTTTGTTAATCTTAAGGGACACAGAACTGTTGGCGGTATGAGAGCATCTATCTACAATGCTATGCCAATCGAGGGCGTAGAGAAGCTTGTTGAATTCATGAAGAAGTTCGAGAAGGAGAATGCGTAATGATTAATGTTAATTGTCTTAATAATATAGCAGCATGCGGATTAAAGCTTTTTTCAGATGATTATAATACAGAAAGCTCATTTGAGGATGCACAGGCTGTACTTGTAAGAAGTGCGAAGATGCATGACATGGAGCTTAGCGATAATCTTCTTGCAATAGCAAGAGCAGGTGCAGGTGTCAATAATATTCCTCTTGATAAATGTGCTGAGGAGGGTATTGTTGTTTTCAATACTCCGGGTGCTAACGCTAATGCAGTTAAGGAACAGGTTATTGCGGCTATGCTTTTAGCTTCAAGAGATTTAATCGGTGGTAATAAATGGGTTGCTGAGAATGCAGAGGATCCTGATATTGCCAAGACAACTGAGAAGGCTAAGAAAGCATTTGCAGGACAGGAAATCAAGGGCAAGAAGCTCGGTGTTATCGGTCTTGGAGCAATCGGTCAGTTAGTTGCCAACGCAGCAGTTGCACTTGGAATGGAAGTATACGGATATGATCCATATGTTTCAGTTAAGGCAGCCTGGAATCTTTCAAGCGAGGTTAAGTACATATCTGATGTAAAGGATATCTATAAGGAATGTAATTATATTACAGTTCATGTGCCAGCGCTTGACAGCACTAAGGGAATGATTAACAAGGAAGCATTTGACCTTATGCAGGATGGAACAGTAGTTATCAACTGTGCAAGAGATGTACTTGTGGATGAAGCTGCTATCGGGGAAGCACTTAAGTCTGGAAGAGTTAAGACTTATGTTTCTGATTTCCCTAATCCTACAACAGCTAAGATGGAGGGCGCAATTGTTCTTCCTCATCTTGGAGCTTCAACAGCAGAGGCAGAAGATAACTGTGCGGTTATGGCTGTTAATGAGCTGAGAAATTTCATTGAAAATGGTAATATCGTTAATTCAGTCAACTATCCTAACTGCGATTGTGGAGTATGTGTAACTGAAGGAAGAATTACTTTATGCCATAAGAATGTACCGGCAGTTATCAGTAAGATAACAACAGTTCTTGGTGCAGCAGGCATTAATATTGCTGCTATGGCTAACCAGTCAAGAGGTGATTATGCATATTCACTCTTAGATATTGAAGCTTCAGCACCGGATTCAGTAATTGAGGAGCTTTCAGCAATCGAGGGCGTTATCAAGGTAAGAGTAATTAAATAAATGTCATATTCAGAGTCATGAAAACTACGCTATGAGCAAAGGAAAGCCTCATAGGTATGGTTTTGCGAATGGGATGAATAGTTATATATACAAGAAGGATCAGTCATTTGTTGTAACATATGGCTGGTCCTTCTTGTATTAAGACGGCGTGGATGGTAAAATATATCAAACATGTAATTGTTAAGTGCCAAGCGGAATTTCGTAAATCAGAATTCAGATGTGAATGCCTGCATTTTTTACATATGATTTACGAAATTTTATCTAGTACAGCGTTTCATAAATAACTAGCCCAAAACAGGCAAGAATGGAGGTTAATATGGCAGTAATAAGACCATTTGAATGTGTAAGACCGGATGAGAAGGTGGCTGACAGAGTAGCGGCTCTGCCTTATGATGTGTATGATTCCAAGGAAGCAAGGGCAGAGGTTGAAAGAGAACCATTGTCATTCCTTAAGATTGACAGGGCAGAGACACAGTTTGATGAATCAGTCGATATGTATAGTGAGCAGGTGTATAAGAAAGCTCATGATATGCTTATGGAAGCTATAGAAGATGGAACATTTATAACAGATAAGGATAAGGCATATTATGTGTATGAGCTTACCATGGATGGAAGGACACAGACAGGAATTGCAGCATGTGCTTCAATTGATGACTATCTTAATAATGTTATCAAGAAGCATGAGAATACAAGAGCAGATAAAGAGCTGGATAGAATTAATCATGTAGATACATGCAGCGCCCAGACTGGTCCGATATTCTTAGCATACAGAGCCAATGCAGTAATTAATGCAGAGGTTGCCGGGGCTAAGCAGGAAAAGCCAGTATACAGCTTCACAGCAGTAGAAGGAATCAGGCATCAGGTGTGGAAAATCAGTAACAAAGAATCTGTAGAGGCTATTGAGAACGCATTTGCAGGAATTAACCAGATATATATTGCAGACGGACACCACAGGGCGGCATCTGCAGTAAAGGTAGGTTTACGCAGAAGAGAAGCTAATCCGGGATACACAGGCAGTGAAGAATTCAATTTCTTTCTGTCAGTACTTTTCCCAGACGAAGAGCTCATGATAATGCCATACAACAGAGTTGTAAAGGATTTAAATGGCCTAAGCGAAGAAGAGTTCATTAATAAAATCAAAGAGAAATTCACAGTAAGCGAGAGCAGTGCACAGGTTGCACCAGCAAAGAAAGGTGAATTTGGAATGTATCTTGGTAAAAAGTGGTACACTCTTACAGCTAAAGAAGAAATCCTTAGCAATGATCCGGTAGATGGCTTGGATGTGGCAGTACTTCAGAACAATGTGTTAGAGCCACTCTTGGGAATCCATGATCCTAAGACAGACAAGAGAATAGATTTCGTAGGTGGAATCCGCGGCTTAGGTGAACTTGAGCGCAGATGCAATGAAGATTGTGTCCTTGCCTTTTCAATGTATGCAACATCAATTGCAGAGCTGTTTGCAGTAGCGGATGCCGGACTTCTCATGCCGCCTAAATCTACATGGTTTGAGCCTAAATTAAGAAGTGGTTTATTCATACATAGATTTTAGTACAGCATTTATAAATAACTGAACCAAAAACGCAGAATGTTTTTTTGAATGTGCATATCAAAAAACGCAGGCGTAGCGGGCTACGGCGAGGCTTTTTGGTATGTGCAGTCAGAAAAACAGGCAAGTTATTTGGATAGTTATTTAGAAATCGCTGTACTATCGGCGTAGAAGTGTAGATGTGCTGTGTGAGTTATCAGGCGAATGATCGATTTATGACGAGCTGTGTGGGAGTTAATGCCGTTAGATGCATAAGCGCTGTGAATGAAAGCTCGTTCAAGCGAAGCGCGTTTGCTTTCGTTCACAGTAATAAACTTTGCAGATAACGGCATTTACTCCCACTAAGCGCAGGAATCATGAGACCATTCACCTGATAACTCACACAGCACCACCACTACGCTACAGACATAATATACAGAAAAGATTGACTTGAAGTAGATTTGCGTGAAAAAACAAAGATTGTCCACACGCAATGAGATGCCTTGAAAAATGGGCAGGAACGGGAGATTATTATGTTACACGAAACAATTACTATAGATTTACCATACAAAGAATTAGGCATAGAACAGCAAGGAAGTGCCACGATAACCACTTACATTAAGGATGTATTCCCTGACGACCAGGACGCATTTAAGCGACCACTCATTGTTATCTGCCCGGGTGGTGGATATAATCATCATTCACCAAGAGAGGGCGAGGCTATTGCTGTTAAAATGCTCGATATGGGATATAATGCTGTTATATTAAGATACAGCCTTGCACCGGTTACTTATCCGGCACAGCTTTTTGAGGCAGCTTATACAATGAAGTATGTAAGAGACAATGCGGCAGAGTGGGATGTTGATCCTGAGAAGATTATTATTGCAGGTTTCTCGGCAGGAGGGCATGTTGCAGGATTACTTGGAACAGGCTGGAATTCAGAGAGACTGGATTATCTGCTTAAAAATGTACTGAAATGCAGTCATGAATATATTAAGCCTGATGGCATGCTGCTTGGATATCCTGTAATCACATCAGGGGGCAATGCACACAGGGCATCATTTGAGAGATGTCTGGGTGATAAATATAATGAGCTTATAGATGAGGTGTCTATAGAGAAAAGAGTGGATAAGGATACACCACCAGCATTTATATGGCACACATGTGAGGATAAAAGTGTTCCGCTTGAGAATTCACTTCTTATGGCTGAAGCACTAAGAAAACATGATATTCCTTTTGACTATCATGTATATGCCAGGGGAATGCATGGACTTGGGCTTGGAACACGCGAGACAGCGACTAAAAATATGGGACATTTTGAGCCACAGGTATCAACCTGGACAGAATGTTTTAAAGAGTGGATGGGAGTAATGTATGAATAAAAATTTATACGGTATGATGAACTGGCCAGAGATAGAGGGAATTGTGTACGCAGACTGCGACAGGCCAAAGGAACTGCTTGGAGCGCATGTTACCGCGAAGGGACTTCTTATACAGGTTATGCGTCCTGATGCGGTATCGGTCAGGTTACATGTGGATGGAAGAAAGACAGCGGTTAATATGGAAAAGGTTGATGAGACAGGATTTTTTGCAGCGCTTGTTTCATCAAAGAAGAAGCTTTCATACACATATTCGATTGAAAAGGTTAATGGAGAGGTTACAGAATATGCGGATCCGTATTCCTTTGACAATGTTACTAATGCGGCGGATTACAAAGCATTTCTTGCAGGAGAGGAAAAGAATGCAGCCAGTATATTCGGGGCGCATGAAAGATGTATAGGCGGCGTAAAGGGGTTGTTTTTTACTGTCTGGGCTCCTGCGGCACTCAGCGTAAGTGTAATTGGCGAATTCAACAAATATGATGGCAGAGTCCACTTAATGCAGAGAATTGATGACACAGGTGTATTTGAGCTGTTTATTCCGGGACTGGAAGCTGGCTGTGAATATATGTATGAGCTTAAAAAGCATGGCAAGGGAACGGTAAGAAAGTTAGATCCTGTTTCAAGAGCAGTTAAAACCATGCCTGTAACAGTTTCTGTGGCAGATGATGAAAAGAAGCTTGATTCATATGTATGGAATGACAGTGCGTGGATGCTGAAGCGCAAAAGAGATGCAGCGAAAAAGAAGCCAGTCACTGTATATGAGGTTTCAGTTGCGGACTGGAATAAGAACAGGGAAAATGAATATCTTGTTGATTATGTAAAGGAACAGGGATATACACATGTATGCCTGCTTCCGGTATCGGAATATCTTAATGAGGATATGAATGGATATTCAACTATCGGATATTTCGCACCATCCCACAGGGCAGGCGGCTGTGATGGCTTCAAAAAGTTCGTTGACAATTTCCATAATGCCGGAATCGGTGTGATAATGGACTGGAATGGAGCGTATTTTGGAACGGAGTCTAAGGGCTTGTATGATTTTGACGGTGCAGATGCTTATGGATATCTTAAGCCTTCGCTTGAGAAGCATCCTGAGTGGGATGTAGTCACATTTGACTATAAGAAGGGAGCTGTCAGAAGCTTTCTTATATCGAGTGCCCTGATGTGGCTGGATGACTACCATATCGATGGCATAAGAATTGACGGTGTGGCTTCAATGCTATATCTTGATTACGGCAAGCAGCCGGGGACATGGACACCTAATATGTATGGCGGCAATGAAAATCTTGATGCAATAGAATTTCTTAAGACTTTGAACAAATGTATTGCTAAAAGAAAGGACGGCTGCTTTACAATAGCAGAGGAGTCGAGCGGCTGGTTTGGCGTTACTGCGGCAGATAATGATAATCCGCTCGGCTTTACCTATAAGCAGAATAACTGCTGGACTAAGGATTTCCTTGAATTCATGGGAACTGATCCACTGTTCAGGAAGGGTGAGTATGACAAGCTGACATATGGAATGCTTTACAATTATGGTGAGGATTTCATGCTGTCGCTTAATCATGATGATTTCAGAGGGAAATCCTTTGTGGATATGGTGTCAGGCAGTGATGAAAAGACACATTTGTCAGATATAAAGGCAGCACTTGGATTCATGTATGCACACCCGGGAAGCAAGATGTTTACTGCCGGACAGGATAAAGGAATTGAGAAATTTATCGCGGAGCTTAACAGATTCTATGCTAAAAATGCGGCTCTGTATGAGCTTGACAATAATCCGGAGGGGTTTGAATGGCTCGAAAATTCTAATCCTGATGAGACTGTTATTGCAATGCAGAGGGCAGACAGCAAGGGTGAAAGACTTGTGATTGCGGTCAATTTCACACCTGTTAAGAGAGAAAACTACAGACTCCGGGTTGATGTGCGCGGTAAATATAAAGAGGTATTTAACAGCGAGTGGAAAAGGTTCGGTGGTGACGAGAAGGTCAATGGACAGATTATTAAGTCAGACAACAACGATGACATGGAATATATTGATGTCACACTGCCGGGGCTTTCGTGTGTTATCTACAACTGTGAGCCATACACAGAGCTTGAATTAGAGGAGATTGCTGTGCTTAAGAGGGCTGCGGTTGCAAAGCAGGAAGCCATGAAAAAGGCACAGGAGGCTGAAATGCTGGAGCTTGCTGCAGCAGAAGAAGCAAGGCGTGCAATTGAGGCAAAGCAGCAGGCTGAGAAAGCGTGCAGGGAAGCAATTGAAGCTAAGGAAGAGGCTATAAGGAAAGCAGAGGAGGCTGCACGCGCAAGCGAGGAGATTGACATTGAGACTAAGAAGCAGCTAGAGCTTCTTGAGAAGAAAATGAAGTGATGTGAAAGGATACTGATATGGGATTCATTGGACTTGTGGCAGATGCAGCCACAACAATTCAGGAGGATACAGAAAAATTAACGAAATTCTTTTCTGTTGACCATGTGAAGGAGATTCTTAATGATCTTGGCAACTGGTCGATTTCGCTTATTGGAAAGCTGATAGCAGCCTTATTAATATGGTTTATCGGAAAGAAGATAATCAAGCTGCTTGATAAGATAGTCAAGAGGATGATTGACAGAAGCACACTGGATAAGGGTGTTGTTAATTTCATAGTATCAGTGCTGCGGTTTTCAATGTATGCGATACTTGTCATGGTAGTAGTGGACAAGTTAGGCTTCCAGACAACCTCCTTACTTACACTGTTTGGTTCGGCGGCACTTGCAATTGGTATGTCCCTGCAGGGGAGCCTGTCTAATTTTGCAGGAGGAATTCTTATTCTTATATTCCGGCCGTTCAGAGTTGGCGATTATATTATAGCCGGCTCGAATGAAGGAACAGTCAAGTCGATAGAGCTGTTATACACAAGGCTTGTCACTGTTGACAATAAGGTTGTGATGCTGCCTAACGGCGCACTGTCGAATTCAAATATTACAAATGTAGGGGCTGAGAATACCAGAAGAATAGATATTGAAATAGGTATCGGCTATACCTCAGATATTCCGAGAGCGAAGGAGCTTCTTGAGCATGTTATTAAAAGTGAACAGGGAGTGCTTAAGGATAAGGATGTCCAGGTTGTTGTAAAGAGCCTTGATGAGAGCTGCGTTACGCTTGAGACGAGGGCGTGGGTTAATACAGCAGACTACTGGAATGTAAGATTTGATTTGCTTGAAAGATATAAGAACATATTTGACGAGAATGGAATAGAGATTCCATTCAACCAGCTTGATGTACATATGAGATAGTTACATAAAAGGGCGTGTGAAAACGAAAATTTTTCACACGCCCTTTTTGGATACAGGTGTTCAAAAACTACACCGATTTTACTTATTTTTTACATAATTTGGACACATTTTATAATTAATATCTTACTTGTAAGAACGAAAGAAATTGAAAGGAGTGCTTGGTATGGCAATAGAAGTTTTCAACCGTTATGAGAAAAAATACATGATGGACGAAGATACTTTTTATAAGCTGACAGAACGAATTGCTGATTATATGAATCCGGATGCATATAACAGGAATGGAGAAGCCTACAGAATCAGTAACATTTATTATGATACTGCTAATGACCAGCTTATAAGGGCATCTATTGAAAAGCCTGTCTACAAGGAAAAGTTAAGATTGAGAGCATATGGGACGCCAGAGCTTACAGATACAGTCTTTGTAGAGATTAAAAAGAAGTATAAGGGTATTGTCAACAAAAGAAGAACTTCAATGACGCTTAAAGAGGCATATGAATATCTTGATTCGGGTGCGCAGCCTGATTTTGAACATAATAAAATAAACAGACAGGTGCTTAAGGAAATTGATTATTTCAAGGATTTCTATAAGCTGCAGCCTAAGCTTTATCTTTCATATGACAGATTCGCGTACTTTGAAAAAGAAGATGGAGATTTCAGAATTACATTTGATAAAAATATTACGACCAGAAGGGAAGATGTAAGACTTGAGCATGGCAGCTATGGTAAGAAGCTTCTGCCTGATGGACAGTATTTAATGGAAGTCAAGATAAGCGGTGCAGTTCCGCTGTGGTTTACGAAAATCATATCAGAGCTTAATGTTTATCCGGTATCGTTTTCAAAATATGGTACAGAGTATAAGCAGTATGTTCTGGCAAATTACACAAGTTTAATGTATAAAGGAGAAAATATATGTTTGAATCAATATTTACATCAACAACAGATAATGCAATCAGCATTAGCCAGTCAATGCTAGGAATATTAATAGCAGTTGCTATCGGACTTGTGATAGCATTCGTATATACACTTGTATCTAAGAAGGAGGGCTGCAATAAGAGCTTTATAATCGGGCTTGCCCTGCTTCCGGCAATTGTGGCAGCAGTTATTCTTCTTGTAGGAAGCAATGTTGCGAGAGCCTTTTCGATGGCAGGAGCCTTCGCGTTAGTCAGATTCCGTTCAGCACCGGGAAGCGCCAAGGACATATCAGTAGTATTCTTTGCAATGGCGTCAGGTCTTGCATGCGGACTTGGCTTTGTAACATTTGCAGTATGCTTTACTGTAATAATACTTGTAGTATTTACAGCACTTTCAGTTACCGGCTTTGGCTCAAGGAATGAGAACAGAAAACAGCTAAGAATCACAATCCCAGAGAACCTTAATTATATGGCGGTATTTGATGATATATTTGAAAAGTATCTTAGTGAAAATGAGCTTAAGAAGGTAAAGACAACTAATATGGGTACAATGTTTGAGCTTACCTACGACTGCAGAATGAAGGATGAGAGTGAGCAGAAGCGGTTCATAGATGAGCTGAGGGTAAGAAATGGAAACCTCAATATCATAATGGGTACAGTGCCGGGTTCAGACGGCGGATACCTCAACTAAATATGTAACCATTCAGACCTTTCGGCTGAAAATATTCAGAAGGCTGACTCTGAAAAGTGGCAATATCATATGGTAAAATAAGACTGTCCGGACAAATACATGTCGTCCGGGCAGTCTTTTACATTTTTTTAACAAATTTTTTCATGCCAGATACTTGTATAATTTGCATATTTATTATATTATAGACAATATACGAAAGGGCGTGGTAGATATGATGGATAACAATACTCAATTTTTTAAAACTCAGCCGGAGAAGACAATTTCAGTAGAAGGAATACTTGAGCAGGTATATCTTGCGCTTAAGGAAAAGGGGTACAACCCGGTTAATCAGATAGTAGGTTATATTATGTCTGGTGATCCGACATATATCACAAGCCACAATAATGCAAGAAGTCTTATCATGAAGGCTGAAAGAGATGAACTTGTAGAAGAGGTTGTAAGGTATTTCATTGAAGGTAAAGGCTTATAATATGAGAATTATAGGCTTAGATGTCGGAACGAAGACTGTTGGAGTTGCACTAAGTGATCCACTTGGGATAACTGCACAGCCCTTCGAGACGATAACAAGAAAAGAGAACAATAAGCTACGAAGAACCTATGCAAGGATAGAACAGATTATATCTGAATATGATGTGACAGAAATCGTGGTTGGCTATCCTAAGAATATGGATGATACTATTGGGGAACGGGCTAAGGCCTGTGAAGAATTTGCAGCGGCACTGGAGAGACGGACGGGACTGCCTGTTACACTGTGGGATGAAAGACTTACTACAGTTGAAGCAGATGAGGTCCTTGAAGAATGCGGGATGAGAAGAGAAAACCGCAAGGCAGTTATTGATCAGCTTGCGGCTGTTTTTATTTTGCGCGGATATATGGAATCTAAACATAAGTAATGTCTGGGAGGATTTATTCATGGAAAAGCTTGAATTTATCGATGAGAATGACGAAAAGCTTGAATTTTTTATAATTGAAGAAACAAGAATTAATGGAATTAATTATCTGCTGGTATCTGAATCTGACAGTGAGGATGAGGAGGCAGAGGCTTATATTCTTAAGGATACCTCTGATGCTGCAAGTGAAGAAGCAGTCTATGAATTTGTAGAAGAAGACAGCGAGCTTGAAGCGGTCGGTAAGGTGTTTTCAGAATTAATGAATGATGATGTTGAACTTAAATAAGGTGTGAGCCTTATTCATAATTTATTATATTTATTATGAGGTGTTTATGAAAAAAAAGGATGAGAATGCGACTGTCAAGATTATTCCTCTGGGTGGTCTTGAACAGATAGGAATGAATATTACTGCCATTGAGTATGGTGACAGTATTGTAGTTGTTGATTGTGGTTTATCTTTCCCAGAGGAAGAAATGCTTGGTATTGACCTTGTAATACCTGATGTTACTTATCTAAAGGAGAATCTTAGCAAGGTTAAGGGATTCGTTATCACTCATGGACATGAGGATCATATCGGTGCTATTCCCTATGTATTGAAGGATGTCAATGTTCCTATATATGCAACGAAGCTTACAATGGGACTTATAGAGTCAAAGCTTAAGGAACACAGTATGTTAAAGGCGGTTAAGAGAAAGGTTGTCAGATATGGACAATCTGTTACTCTTGGCGATTTCAGGGTTGAATTCATAAGAACTAACCATAGTATTGCGGACGCTGCTGCGCTTGCCATATATTCACCGGCAGGAATTATTATCCATACAGGCGATTTCAAAGTGGATTACACACCTGTGTATGGTGATCCTATTGACCTGCAAAGATTTGGCGAGCTTGGAAAGAAGGGCGTTCTTGCACTTATGTGTGACAGTACCAATGCTCTAAGACAGGGCTTTACTATGTCAGAGAGAACAGTTGGTGCTACATTTGAAAAGATATTCAATGATAATAAGAACAGCAGGATTATTATTGCTACATTTGCATCTAATGTTGACAGAGTGCAGCAGATTATTAATTCTGCGGTTAAATTCGGCAGGAAGGTCTGTGTTGAAGGACGAAGCATGGTTAATATCATCGAGGTTGCGGAAGATCTTGATTACTTAAAGATACCTGAAGGAACTCTTATTGAGACAGATGAGATGAAGAATTACACTCCGGAGCAGATTGTTCTTATTACAACAGGAAGTCAGGGAGAGTCAATGGCTGCACTTTCAAGAATGGCTGCCAATCTTCACAGAAAGGTGTCTATCCAGCCGGGAGACTGTGTTGTATTTTCTTCAACTCCTATTCCGGGTAATGAGAAGTCGGTTGCCAAGGTTATCAATGAGCTTGGCATGAAGGGCGCTAAGGTAATATTCCAGGATACACATGTATCAGGACATGCATGTCAGGAAGAGATTAAGCTTATATATTCGCTTGCCAAGCCTAAGTATGCTATTCCTGTGCATGGTGAATACAGACACCTGGTTGCGCAGCGTGATGTTGTCATGTCTCTTGGATATGATAAGGATCATGTTATCATTGCCAAATCAGGAGATGTGATTGAGCTTAATGACGACCATGCACAGATTAAGGAGCATGTACAGACAGGAGCAATTCTTGTAGATGGTCTTGGTGTAGGTGATGTAGGTAATATAGTATTAAGAGACAGACAGAATCTGGCTGAGAATGGTATTATTATTGTTGTTCTCACTCTTGAAAAGTATTCAGGACAGCTTATAGCAGGTCCGGATATTGTAACAAGAGGCTTTGTATATGTAAGAGAGGCTGAGGAGCTTCTTGACGAGGCAAGAGCTATTGTATCTGATTCAGTTGAAAGATGTCTTGATAAGAATATTACTGACTGGAGCAAGATTAAGAATATCATTAAGGATGACTTAAGTGAGTATCTCTGGAAGAAGATGAAGAGAAATCCTGTTATACTTCCAATTATCATGGAAGCACAGGTTTAATGCTGGCAGATATCAGCCAGAGCTGACGAAGAGGTGTTGTTCATGCGCAGAATTGATGAGCTGAAAAAAGAAATTATACATGAAATTTTTAACAGTGAAGAATATAAGGCATACAGAAGACTTCAGGCTGAAATGGACAGGACACCTGACCTGAAAAGACAGGTGGATGAATTCCGGATGAAGAATTTTGAATTACAGAATTCGCCTGATGTGCAGGATATGTTTGCTGCAATGGAAAATCTTAATAATGAATATGCTGATATGAGAAAGCAGGATATTGTAAACCGTTACCTTATGACTGAAATCACATTTTGCAGATTTATAAGGGATATATATAAGGATATAGCGGAGGCAATAGATATTGACCTTGATTTTTTAGGGTGAATCATATATAGTGTAGCTTATTAAGGAAGAGGAGATACAGGTTTTATGAGCAATAAATCAATCAGAATGCTGATATCAGTATCACTGAATATACTAATAGTTGTTTTGGGAATATATCTTATTTTCTTTATGGGAAGCAGGGCATATTCATTCGGTGAGAAGATATTCAATGAGCAGTCAGTTGATTCAGAGGATAATGCCCGTACAGTAGAGGTTACCATAACGACAGACATACAGGCTAAGAAGCTGGCCGTTCTGCTTTATGATAAAGGTCTTGTACATGATAAAACTATAACATATTTTCAGATTCAGTTTTCAGATTATAAGGATAAATTCATTGGTGGAACCTATGAGCTTAACACTGGAATGACACCTACACAGATTATGGAAGTGTTGTCGCAGACGGATACCGAGGAAGATGAATAACTGACTGACAGGGGGAATATATGATAGTCAATGAAAGAATAACTGCATATATTAATTCTCTTGATTGTGGCAATTCTGACATATGTAATACAATTGAAAAAGAAGCGATTGCGGATGAAGTCCCAATCATTAGGAAAGAGATGGGTAATTTGCTGAAGGTGCTGTTACAGCTTGTACAGCCGGAAAGAATCCTGGAAGTTGGAACAGCAGTAGGTTACTCATCTATTCTTATGAGCGAAAATATGCCGGAAAATTGTACGATTACAACGATAGAGAATTATGATAAAAGAATACCTGTGGCAAGAAATAATTTCAAAAGGGCAGGAAAAGAAGATGTCATAACGCTTATAGAGGGAGATGCTCTGGAGGTGTTAAAGACACTTGAAGGTTCGTATGATTTTATATTCATGGATGCTGCAAAGGGGCAGTATATCAATTATCTGCCTGACATTAAGAGAGTCCTTAGAAAAGGCGGACTTCTTATATCAGATAATATACTGCAGGAGGGAGAGATAGTAGAATCCCGCTATGCAGTTACAAGAAGGAACAGGACAATTCATACAAGAATAAGGGAATATGTGTATGAACTGACACATTCAGAGGATTTTGTGACTTCTATAGTACCTATTGGTGACGGAATTACTTTGAGTGTAAAGCAGTAAATAAGTGTAAATGCAGCGCATTAAGCAGCGCGGAAATGAGGATAAGATGGCAGGACATATGTATAACGGCAGGGAGATAGAGCTTCTCATACCTGCGAGCAGTCTTGAGGTTTTGAAAATAGCAGTAATATTCGGTGCAGATGCCGTATATATCGGTGGTGAAGCATTTGGATTAAGAGCAAAGGCTAAGAATTTTTCGATAGAAGATATGAAAGAGGGCGTTAAGTTCGCTCATGAAAGAAATGTAAAGGTATATGTTACGGCTAATATTCTGGCACACAATTATGACCTGGATGGTGCAAGAGCTTATTTTGAGGAGCTTAAGGAGGTTGGACCGGATGCACTTATTATATCTGATCCGGGAATGTTTACGATAGCTAAGGAAGTATTACCGGACACAGATATACATATAAGCACACAGGCTAATAATACTAATTATATGACTTATAATTTCTGGTGGAAACAGGGAGCTAAGAGAGTTGTATCGGCAAGAGAATTATCTTTAGAAGAGATTAAGCAGATAAGAGCCAATATTCCTGATGAGATGGAGATTGAGTCATTCATGCATGGGGCTATGTGTATCTCTTATTCTGGAAGATGCCTGTTATCAAGCTTTCTTGCAGGAAGAGACGCCAACAGGGGCGAATGTACACATCCATGCCGCTGGAAATATGCTGTTGTCGAGGAGAGCAGACCGGGACAGTATATGCCGGTGTATGAGAATGAGAGAGGAACATATATATTTAACTCTAAGGATTTATGCATGATTGAGCACATTCCGGAGATGGTAAGCTCGGGAATAGATTCCTTTAAAATAGAAGGCCGTATGAAGACAGCGCTGTATGTTGCGACTGTTGCAAGAACATACAGGCTTGCTATTGATGATTTCATAGAAGATCCGGAGAAGTATAAGGCAAGAATCCCATTCTATAAGAGTGAAATCAGCAAATGTACTTACAGACAGTACACAACAGGCTTCTTCTTTGGAAAGCCTGACATGAATACACAGATATATGACAGCAACACATATATCAGGGAGTATACTTATCTTGGAATAGCTGGTGATACCAATGATGAAGGGCTGTATCATATAGAGCAGAGGAACAAGTTCTCGGTTGGTGAGACAATTGAGGTTATGAAGCCGGACGGACAGAATATAGAGGTTACAGTTAAGCGTATTGTGGATGAGAACGGAAAGGATATGGAGAGCTGTCCACATCCTAAGCAGCAGCTCTATATTGATTTAGGAATAAAGCTTGATAAATACGATATTCTTAGACGACAGGAAGAAGAAACAGAAGTAAACAGTTAAATTAAAGAGACAGTTGGATAGGCAATTAAAGGCACCTTTACACATATGATATATAAAAATGTGTAGGGGTGCCTTTTTGAAAACATTTGAAAAACCGTTATCGGCACAGGAAGAGAAGGAGCTGCTGATAAAACTAAAAGAGGGTGATGCCACAGCCAGAAATATTCTTATAGAAAAGAACATGCGCCTTGTTGCACATATAGTTAAAAAATATGCCCCGGCAGAACGCGGTATTAATGAGGATCTGATTTCGGTGGGTACAATCGGGCTGATTAAGGCGGTTGACTCATTTGATGCAGAAAGAAAGGTAAGACTGGCAACATATGCCGCCAAATGTATAGATAACGAGATTCTTATGCTTTTCAGGCAGGATAAAAAGAAAGAGCGGGAGGTGTCACTTAACGAGCCGGTAGGCAAGGACAAAGAGGGCAATGAGATAAGCCTTAAAGACATTATTGGTGAGGATTCAGAAAAGAAGCAGTCAGATGCTGTGGAAGATTATATGTTTTATGAACAGATTAAGTGCATATATGGTAATATAGAGAGGGTGCTTACACCAAGAGAAATAGAAGTTTTAAAATTCAGGTACGGGCTTTTTGGCGCAGCGGAATGCACACAGAATGAGCTTGCTGACAGGCTTGGTATCAGCAGAAGCTATGTGAGCAGGATTGAAAAAAAGGCGCTTGGAAAGCTGCGAGAGGCACTTATTGAATGGAAGCTGATGTGACGGATAAATTATGTGTCGTATTATACAGTTGTATTATATAGTTGTATTATATAGTCAGGAGGATTAGTCATGGAAATTACAGATGCTGATATAATAGCTGGAAGATTAGCCAGGGTAAGAGAAATTATGAAAGCGGAGGGCATTGATATATATGTAATCGTGACAGGTGATTATCATATATCAGAGTATGCCGGTGATTACTTTAAGGAAAGAGAATTCATTACGGGATTTACCGGTTCTGCCGGAACTGCTGTAATAACACAGGATGAAGCAAGGCTTTTCACTGACGGAAGGTATTTCGTGCAGGCTGAAAAGCAGATAGAGGGGACAGGCTTTTTACTTATGAAGGTTGGTGCGCCGGGTGTTATGAATGCTGCACAGTATTGTGAAAGCATAGTTGAAGCCGGTATGTGCATGGGCTTTGACGGAAGAACAATGCCTGCCGGTGAAGGCGTGGAATTGTCGGATATATGCAGCAGGAATGGTGCCAAATGCATATGCAGCTTTGATGCGGTTGAAAGAATATATGAGGACAGGGCAGAGTTTCCACACAGTAAAGCATTTTATCTGGATAAAGAGTATTCAGGGGAGAGCATAGTGAGCAAGCTTTCAAGGATTAGGAAATATATGCGCAGAAAAAATGCGGATATACATATTATGGCTGCGCTTGACGACATATGCTGGACGTTCAATATAAGAGGGCGTGATGTGGAGTGCAATCCGGTTATTATGGCATACTCGGTGATAACTAAGGATAAAGCATACATTTATACAGATAAGGACAGATTTGATGAAAGGATTCTTGGAAGCTTCTGCGAGGCAGGAGTAGAAGTACTGCCCTATGACAGTATATATGATGATATTGCAGAGATGAAGGGAAATGTGCTTATCGATAAGAAACGCGTGAATATGCGTATATATGAGCTGGTGCAGTCCGGAACGGATACTAAGGCGTTGTTTTCTGATAATCCGGCAATGCTTTTTAAGGCAGTAAAGAATGAAACAGAAATAAAGAATCTGTATAGTATCCATGCTGATGATGGCGCTGCTGTAACTAAATTCATATTCTGGCTTAAGAAAAATGTGGCTTCAGGCAATATAACGGAGGCGGATGCCGCTGCATATCTTGATAATTTAAGAAGTAATATAAAGGATTACATAGAACTCAGCTTTGACACAATCAGCGCGTATAATGCAAATGCGGCGATGATGCACTACCATGCAGACAAATCCAATGCAGCGCTGTTAAAGCCAGAGGGCATGCTGCTGGTTGATTCAGGCGGCCAGTACCTGCGGGGAACAACTGACATAACAAGAACGATTGCGCTTGGCCCTGTGACTGATAAGATGAGGATGTATTACACGCTTACACTTAAAGGTATGCTAAGCCTTGCCAGCGCCAGATTTTTAAAGGGCTGTAACGGCTTCAGCCTTGATATTCTTGCGAGAGCACCATTGTGGAATGTCGGAATGGATTACCGCTGTGGAACAGGCCATGGAATCGGATATCTTCTGAATGTGCATGAGAGTCCGAATGGCTTCCGCTGGAAGCATAATCCGGGGAAGAACGACCTTGCTGTTATTGAGGAGGGCATGGTTACATCTGACGAGCCGGGTGTTTATATTGAAGGCGAATTTGGCATAAGAATTGAAAATGAGATTGTATGCCTGAAGGATTTCGACAATGAATATGGCACATTTTTAAAGTTCGACATGCTTACAATGGTACCTGTGGACTTAGAGCTTGTTGATGTTAAGTATCTAGAGGAGACTGATATAAAGAGACTGGATGAGTACCACGAAAGAGTATATAAGACACTTGAACCGTATTTTGACGGAGAAGAAAAAGAAATGTTGAGAAAGGCAACCAGACCGATAGGAGGCTGAGATGGAATTAAAGGAATTTTCACATAAGGGCGGAGTAATTGAACAGGAAATTAAGAAAGAGTTCCAGATTATGGGACGCACGATTAAGAAACGCCGGGTAGGGCTGATTATTGCTGCTGCCGGCTTGATTGCTGCGATAGCTGTTGCACTTTTTATCCATTCACAGAAATTTGATGTATGGGATTATATCACAGTGAGCTATGAGGGTGCCAATGGATATGCATCCCCGGTGTTTACGCTTAATAAGGATAAGCTTTATAAGGAGCTTATGGGTAAAAGTACTGATTCTGATAAATCATACAATGTGAAAATGCTTATTGCTTCAATAGACATATCAACAGAGGCGGAGGATGTGTCTAATGGAGACAAATATAAGGTGCATCTGGAGATTGACCAAAGGTATGAGGATGCCGTTGGAGTTAATATGGGAAGCGGCAATAAAAGGATAAAGGCTTCGGGAATACAGAAAGGAACACAGATAAAATTATTTGATAATATTGATGTAATGTTTGCAGGAATCAGTCCTGAGGCGACTGTAAGCATAACCAATAACTGGGATAATGAATATCTTTCAGGTCTGGAATTTACGGCTGATAAGGACAGCGGGATAAGCTTTGGCGAATCAGTCAGTGTTACATGTACAGCCTCCTATGAGGATATAGCAAGGCATGGATTCTTGGCTGACAATACCGAGCAGTCGTATGCTGCGGACAAGCTTCCGCGCTTTACAGAAGCTGTCTCACAGATTGACAGCGAGGTCATTGGACAGGTGAAGGATGAGGTTCTTGAGACTATTGCCCAGGAAACAGCGGTCAATACATTCCACATGCTTTATAAAGCAACTAAGGATGTGTCATTTCTTTATCATGTAAACAATGAAACCTGTACAGACAGCAGGGTGCTGGATGTTTATTTCCTCTCAGACAGTGGCAAACAGGCGGATGTTAATAATTATATTTATATATTCGCTTCGGCAGTCATATCGGATGAACAGGACAGCAGAACTGTATATTTCGCATTTTCTTATAGTAATACATATATAAATGCTGATGGAACATTTGACATGAATCACGACAATGAGAATAAAAGATATGTGTGCAGTGATGATTATGAAGCACTGTATGCTGAATGCGTTGGCGGTAAAGGTGATAGCTATAATATTATAATATATTCATAGTTTAATATATAAATGCATATTGACATTGACATAAGACAGTGCTATTATATCAACACAAAATAACACAGAACGAATATATTATTTATGAAAGGGAGTTAATGGAAGGTATTAAAGAGAGGGGGAAATTAATTGTACAGTAGTGTATTGAGTGGGAGTCTGCAGGGGATAATGGCACAGATAGTCCGTGTTGAGGTAGATGCCGGTAACGGGATTCCCAGCTTTGATATGAGTGGGTTTTTAAGTAATGAGGTTAAAGAGGCAAGGGAAAGGGTGAGAGTGGCTATCCGCAATTCGGGGTATGAGCTTCCACCACAAAGAATTGCTGTCAATATATCGCCTGCTGATATAAGAAAATGTGGCACAGGCTTTGATCTGCCAATAGCGCTGGCAATTCTGTCTGCCAATGGATATATTGATGATGTTAAGCTGGATAATATGATTATTCTTGGTGAGCTGAGCCTGGATGGAAGCATTAATGGTGTCAGGGGAGTGCTTCCATGTGTGTGCTCTGCCAAGGAGGCAGGGATTGATAAGGCACTTATACCGCAGGTTAATATTAATGAGGGGAATATTGTAAAAGGAATTAATATTATAACAGCAGCTAATCTTAAGCAGGCTGTAAAGTATATTAACGAAGGAATAAGGAGCAATACAGAAGAGCAGGGCAGTGTGGCAGGAAAGAAAATACAGGCATCCGGACTGGATTATTCTGATATCAGAGGCCAGTATGCTGCTAAAAGAGCTACTATGATAGCTGTGGCAGGAATGCATAATATTATGTACATTGGACCGCCGGGCAGTGGAAAGACGATGATGGCTAAGAGAATTCCAACCATAATGCCGGAGATGACCTTTGAAGAGAAGCTGGCAGTTACCAATATATACAGTGTTGCAGGACAATTAGAAGCCGACAGTGGTCTTATTGAGGAAAGACCTTTCCGGGCACCGTATCATAATGTGACGAAGGCTGCATTTTTTGGCGGCGGAACAGTTCCGGGACCGGGAGAGATTACCCTTGCTGGCAAGGGAGTGCTTTTTTTAGATGAGATGACAGAATTTAAGCTGGATATACTGGAAGGACTCCGCCAGCCGCTTGAGGATAAGAATATTACAATTGTCAGAATGAACAGGGCATATACATATCCGGCGGATTTTATGCTTGTCGGAGCAATGAACCCATGCAAATGCGGCTATTTCCCGGACAGGAACAGGTGTAACTGTTCTGAACAGGATATAAGAAGATATATGGGAAGAATAAGCACGCCTTTATGGGACAGATTTGACATATGTATTAAGACGGAGGAGATAGGGTACAGGGAGCTGTGGGGTAAAGCTTTAGAGGAAGACGGGAAAGAGCTTGATTCACAGACTATGAGTGAGCTTATAATGAGAGCCAGAAGAGCACAGTTAGAGCGGTTTAAGGGAATGGATATAATGTATAATTCACAGATGAGTGGAAGAAATATTAACAGGTTTTGTAAACTTAAGTGTGATGAAGAAAGGCTTATGGAAAGGATTTTTGCGAAAAAGAAGCTGACAGCAAGGGGATACCATAAGATTTTAAAAACTGCACGGACTATTGCAGATATAGATGGCAATGAATATATTACATCCTCTAACATCAGTGAAGCATTTCATTATAGAGGGATTCCGGAGGTTAAAGCACATCAGGGGGTAGTTTGAAAGAGGATTATTATTGGTATTGGGTGAATAACATAGCAGGAATATCCAATGCGAAGTTAAAAAAGCTGTTTAATGTATTTGACACAGCACAGGATATATATACAGCATCAGAAAAGCTGCTTAACAGAGTATCTGGAATTAAAGAAAAGGATATTAATGCGATTATAGAAGCTAGGAAGGATGAATATGTATACAGGGAATATAGCGGGCTGGACAGGAAGAATATCCAATTTACTTATCCGGGAAAGCCTGACTATCCTGACAGATTAATGAATATATACGATTATCCCTATATACTCTATTATAAGGGGAAGCTGCCAGAGCCGGATATACCGTCAGTTGCCATTGTTGGAGCGCGTAATTGTACGGAATATGGAAGGGCTGTGTCGGATAACTTTGCAGCATATTTTGCAGACATGGGAATTCAGGTTATAAGCGGCATGGCACTGGGGATAGATGCGGCTGCGCAGCGTGGGGCAGTTAATAAGGGCGGCTACAGCCTGGCGGTTCTTGGCTGTGGGGTTGATATATGCTATCCGAGGACTAATATTGAGCTGTATACGCAGTTGGGCTGCAATGGAGGAATAGTATCTGAATATCCTCCGGGTACACCGCCAAGAGCAGGATTGTTTCCCATGAGAAACAGGATTATAAGCGCTATGGCAGATGCTTTGATTGTAGTGGAGGCAAGGCAGAAAAGCGGTTCGCTGATAACAGCAGATCAGGCATTAGAGCAGAATAAGGATGTGTATGTTGTACCGGGAAGAATAGGTGATTCTTTATCGGAAGGGTGTCTTAAGCTTATAAAAGAGGGGGCACAGGTTATAACATCACCAATGGATATAAGTGCTACAATAAGCATTGGCAGGTATCTGGAGAAACGCATTAAAGAGGATAATTGTAAGAATGATTTAGATACTGATGATATGTTAAAAGCTAAATTTAAAAAATCAGGGCTTGCAAGCCCTAAAAATATGGTGTATAGTCAAATCAATTTGTTTCCGGTAAGCCTGGATACAATTGTTAATAATTCTAAGATAAGTCTTATAGAAGCTGAGGGGATTCTGCTTGAGTTGGAGCTTGATGGACTTATCGAAGAGGTTTCTAAGAATTATTATGTAAGGAAGCATATTTGATATGGAGGACTATAGATGCATAAGTATTTGGTTATAGTGGAGTCACCGGCAAAGGTTAAGACTATCAGTAAATTTCTGGGAGCTAATTACAAGGTAATGGCATCACAGGGACATGTAAGGGATCTTCCTAAGAGCCAGATGGGTGTTGATGTTGAACACGACTATGAACCTAAGTATATCACTATAAGGGGAAAGGGCGATATTCTTGCTGCTTTAAGAAAAGAAGCAAAGAAGGCTGACAAGGTATATCTTGCAACCGATCCCGACCGAGAGGGAGAGGCTATTTCATGGCATCTTGCAGCGGCACTTAAGTTAGAGGACAAGGATATATACAGAATTACATTTAATGAGATTACTAAGAATGCAGTCAAGGCATCCTTAAAAGAGGCGAGAAAGATTGACATGAATCTTGTGGATGCACAGCAGGCAAGAAGAGTGTTAGACCGTATTGTAGGATACGGAATAAGTCCTCTTTTATGGGCTAAGATTAAGAGGGGATTAAGTGCAGGAAGAGTACAGTCAGTTGCATTGAGAATGATATGTGACAGAGAGAATGAAATAGACGCATTTATTCCGGAAGAGTACTGGACTATGGAAGCTGTTCTTAATATCAAGGGAGAGAAGAAGCCTTTAACAGCGAAGTTCTATGGCGATGAGAATGGCAGAATTGAGATTAAGAATGGCACACAGATGCAGGAGATTCTTGATGAAGTAAAGAAAAGTGATTTTAGTGTTGAAAGCATTAAGAAGGGCGAGAAAGTAAAGAAACAGCCGCTTCCATTTACGACCAGTACACTCCAGCAGGAAGCAGCAAAGACTCTTAATATGTCAACTAAAAGGTCAATGAATATTGCACAGCAGTTATACGAGGGTGTTGATATTAAGGGAAGAGGAACAGTAGGTCTTATTACTTATTTAAGAACGGATTCAACAAGAGTTGCGGATGAGGCAAAGGTATCATCTAAGGAATATATAAGTGGGAATTATGGAGATAATTATATCCCTAAGGAAGCTAATGCCAGAAAGGATGATAAGAAAATCCAGGATGCGCATGAGGCTATCAGGCCTACTGACCTGAATTTATCTCCGGCAGTGGTTAAGGAATCCTTACAGCGTGACCAGTTCAGGCTGTATCAGCTTATATGGAAGAGATTTATTGCAAGCCAGATGGCACCTGCTGTATATGAGACAACATCAGTAAAGATTAAGGCTGGAAAATACAGATTCAGTGTTGCAGCTTCTAAGGTCATGTTTGACGGTTTCATGTCTGTGTATAAGAATGATGACGACAACGAAGAGCCTAACACACTTGCAAAGGGGCTGGATGAGAATTCAGAGCTTTCCCTGGCAGATGCTAATGGCACACAGCATTTTACACAGCCACCGGCTCATTTTACAGAAGCCTCACTGGTAAAGGCACTTGAGGAACAGGGCATAGGAAGACCAAGTACCTATGCACCTACAATATCAACTATTATTGCCAGACATTATGTTATCAAGGAAAACAAGAACCTTTATGTTTCAGAGCTGGGAAATGCTGTTAATAATATAATGGTTATGGCATTTCCAACGATTGTGGATGTTAAGTTTACAGCCAATATGGAGTCTCTGCTTGATGGTGTTGCGGAAGGAACGGTAGAGTGGAAGGAGATAATAAGAAACTTCTACCCGGATCTTAAGGTTGCGATTGATGAAGCAGAGAAAGAGCTTGAGCATATTAAGATTGAAGATGAAGTGACTGATGTTATCTGTGACAAATGTGGCAGAAACATGGTTATTAAATATGGACCGCATGGAAAATTCTTAGGTTGTCCGGGATTTCCTGAATGCCATAATACAAAGCCTTATCTTGAAAAGATAGGTGTACCATGTCCTAAATGTGGAAAAGATGTCATAATAAAGAAGACAAAGAAGGGTAGAATTTTCTTTGGATGTGATGGATATCCTGACTGTGATTTCGTATCATGGCAGAGACCGTCAGCAAAGCGCTGCCCTAAGTGTGGCGGATACATGGTTGAAAAAGGTAATAAAATAGTCTGCGCGCAGGAAACCTGTGGTTATGCAGAGAATAAGAATGACAAGGAACAATAATCAATAACCCGGTGGTTATTATCAGACGAAGGATAGGGAGTTACAATGAGTGTTCAGCTTCTTGATAAGACCAGAAAAATCAATAAGCTGCTCCATAATAATCATTCACAGAGAGTAGATTTTAATGATATCTGTGATGTACTTAGTGGAATATTAGAGTCTAATGTTCTGGTGATAAGCCAGAAAGGGAAGATTCTGGGAGCAGGATACTGGAATAATGTGGACAGGATAGGCGAGCTTATAACAACAGATGTGGGCGGCTATGTCGATAAGCTGTTTAATGAAAGGCTGCTTGGAGTATTATCTACTAAAGAGAATGTTAATCTTCTTACTCTGGGATTTACAAGTGGAAGTGAAAGAAAATTTAATGCAATCATTGCACCGGTTGAAATTGCAGGGGAACGGTTTGGTACATTATTCATGTACAAATGTTTAAGTGACTACGAGATTGATGATATTATTTTATGTGAATATGGAGCAACTGTTGTAGGGCTTGAAATGATGAGCTCTGTGTGTAATGAAAATGCAGAGGATGAGAGAAAGAAGAAAATTGTCAGGTCAGCAATTTCTACTCTGTCAGCCTCTGAATTACAGGCAATAAAGGCTGTTTTTGAAGCACTGGATGGAACAGAGGGGATTCTTGTGGCGAGCAAGATAGCTGATAATACAGGAATAACCAGGTCAGTTATAGTCAATGCACTTAAAAAATTTGACAGTGCAGGTGTTATTTCCACGAAATCCTTAGGAATGAAGGGGACGAAAATCAAGGTTCTTAATGAGATTGTATTTGATGAAATAAAAAAACTTGATAATTAGAAAAATGGATCCAAATTTATCTGGGTCCTTTTTTGTTAAAAAAACTTGTAATTTTTAATCTTTAAATTATAATGTATATAGTGTTTTTGCGTTCGTATTAAACATTTTTATGTAAGGATACTCGGATGGAAAGGAAAGATATATGAGTACAGGGGCTTTCGGTTATGTTAATCTTTTAAAGTCGGCAGCAGATGCGAGCTGGACGAGAGAAGAGGTATTGACTAATAATATTGCTAATGTTGATACACCTAATTATAAGAGACAGGATGTGGAATTCAGTTCATTTCTTGCCAATGCGCTGCAGCGTTCGGGAAACAGTGCGTCTTCACTGACACAGAGAGTTAATAATGTTAATTATAATGATTTATCTATAAGGACTTATACTGATAACAGCACACTTTCGTATAGATCGGATGGTAATAATGTTGATCTTTCAACAGAGAATGTAGAGCTTGCATCAGAACAGATTAATTATAATGCGTTAATTGACAGCATGAATAATGAATTTTCAAGATTTAAGTCTGTATTAAAGTAATTATGGTTTTGGGAGGAGAATAGACTTATGTCAATGTTTACGGCATTTAATGTAAGCGCGTCCGGCATGACGGCACAGCAGTTAAGAACTGATGTTATATCAGAGAATATTGCTAATGCAGACACAACAAGAACAAGTGATGGTACACCTTATGTAAGAAAGGCGGTTGTGTTCACTGAAAAGACCATGACTGGAACAGCACTTGGAAAATCTGCATATGGCTCATACGGAACAGGCGCATATTCTACATTTTCAGATGCATTAAGGCTTGCCAATGGCGGTGTGGCAGGTAATGGAGTTAAGGTTACTTCCGTATATGAGGATACATCAACAGACATGGAGATGGTGTATGATCCGTCACATCCGGATGCGGATGAGAATGGCTATGTTACATACCCGAATGTCAACATTGTCCAGGAGATGACTGATTTAATAGACGCATCCCGTTCATATGAAGCTAATATATCAGCCTTTAATGCGAGCAAATCAATGGCGACAAAGGGACTTTCTATAGGTTCTTCAACATAGAACTGATGATAATAATGCATTAATGACGCACTAACAAAAAGAGGAGAGACGATATGGATATTACCAGCGTGATTGGAACTATTGGCAGTGATTATGTCAATAAGGTTACATCAGCAATGAAAGATAATACGGCAGTTAATACATCAGATTCAGATACTACATTTGACGCAATATATGACTCTGTGGCAGGACTGCTTAACAGCACTAATACATATGTGCAGAGAGCACAGCAGGCAGAAATTGATTATGCCCTTGGCAACATGACTAATACTCATGAGCTGGGAGTTTATCAGCAGGAAGCTAATATTGCACTGCAGTATACAGTTGCAATAAGAGATAAGGCATTAGAGGCCTATAACTCTATTATGAACATGTCAATGTAATCAGGGGTACTTATGTTAGATAGATTGAAACAGATTCCGGCGAAACTTCTTGAAATATGGAAGAGCTGGACGAGAAACCAGAAAATTATAATCGTAAGCGCAGCAGTTGTATTCATAGCGGCTGTTATTGTAATAGCTTACATATTGTCAAGACCTTCGTATGAGGAGCTTACCAAATGTGATGACTACAGTGAAATGAACACTGTTACCACATTACTTACAGATAATGGATATACATATCAGATAGATAATATGACTGTTAATGTAAAAAAGCAGGATCTGACTAAAGCAAAGATGCTTATTGCATCCAATGATATCAAGCCGTCAGGTTATTCGCTTGAGGATGCGCTTAACAGCAGTCTTACTACAACAGAAGCAGACAAGAATAAAAAATATGCCAAGTATCTGGAAACGAAATTTGCAACCGATATAGCCGCACTTGATGGAATTAAGAAAGCTTCTGTTACTGTTCATCTTTCAGATGATACCAATTCTTTTTATTCAACTAAAAAAGACACAACTGTTGCAGTTACAGTTGAAACCAGCAAGACAGTATCAGATGATGCGGCTGAAAGTATCGCTGTATTTCTTGCGACAGCAGTTGGGAACAGTACGACTAATGGTATAACAATTATAGACACTACAGGAAAGACTTTATTTAATGGAGCTGACAATTCAGGTTCAGTGTCTAATATTTCATATTCAAGCAAGCTTAAGTATAAGTCGCAGATTGAGTCTACAGTAGCTGCCGGAGTCAAGAATACAGCACTTTCGACATCTCTGTTCAATGATGCAACCGTTGCTGTTAATCTTGAGCTTGACTGGGATACAGTTAATAAAATCGCAACTGAATATACGGCACAGGAGGGAAGAGAGGAAGGCTTATACGATACTTCCTATGAGCTTGAATCGAATGGAACTAATGGAGCGAGTGGAACACCGGGAACTACCAGCAATGGTGAGTCTGGGACAACCTATGACCTTACGGACGGAACCTCAAGCTCTTCTACATATACAGTAAAGCAGTACCAGTATCTCCCTGACCAGCTTGTAACAACAACCAATACAGAGCCGGGAAAGATAGTTTATGATTCGTCTACAATGTCAGTCACTCTTATTAAGAATGTCGTATATAATGAGGAGGACTGCAAGAATCTCGGATATCTTGATAACATGACATGGGATGAGTTCAAGTCACAGAATGCTGATCCTGTCCAGGTACAGGTTAATGATGACTGGATGAATATGCTTTCTAATGCCACAGGAATATCAACTAATAACATAACTGTGCTTGCATATAATGTTCCATATTTTTATGATGCTGCCAAGACGAGCGTGTTAAGCAGGGCATCATTCTGGATTCAGATTGCACTTGCTGTTGTTATTCTCGGAATTCTTGTATTCATAGTATTAAGAAGTGCAAGACCGCTTACTGTAGAGGAAAAGGAGCCGGAGCTTTCTGTAGAGGAAATGCTTGCTTCAACTAAGGAGAATCAGCCTTCTATTGATGAGATTGACATTCAGGAAAAATCAGAGACAAGAAAGGCTATTGAGAAATTTGTTGATGAAAATCCGGAGGCAGTTGCATTGCTGCTCAGAAACTGGCTTAATGATGACTGGTGATAACCGCTGGGGATATTCCGGATAAGATATTTACATATGATTGGAGATGATACATATGCCAAAGCCGGCTGCAAATGCTGAGAGAGAAATGGACGGCGTGGAAAAGGCTGCAACACTGCTTATCGCGTTAGGACCTGAGAAATCAGCCAAGATATTTAAACATTTAAAAGAAGAAGAAATCGAACAGTTGACACTTGAAATAGCTAATACAAGCAGTGTGTCACCCCAGACTAAGGAACAGGTGCTGAATGAATTCTATGAAATATGTCTTGCACAGCAGTATATTGCGGAGGGCGGTATTTCATATGCCAAGGAGCTTCTTGAGAAGGCTCTTGGAGAGGACAAGGCTAGAGATGTTATTGGAAAGCTTACGGCAAGCCTTCAGGTGCGTCCTTTCGAATTTATCAGAAAGACAGATTCTACGCAGCTGCTTAACTTTATTCAGGATGAGCATCCTCAGACGATAGCATTAATACTTTCTTATCTGCCGGCAGCCCAGGCCTCTAATGTGGTGTCTGCACTTCCACCAGAGAAGCAGGCAGATGTTGCCAAGAGAATTGCCATGATGGACAGGACATCACCTGATGTTATCAAGCAGGTGGAGAAGGTGCTCGAAAGAAAGCTGGCATCGCTTGTCAACCAGGATTACACAATTGTCGGTGGTGTGGATGCTATTGTTGAAATCCTTAATTCTGTTGACAGAGGAACAGAGAAGCATATTATGGAAACTCTTGAGGTTGAGGAGCCAGAGCTTGCAGATGAAATCCGCAAGAAGATGTTCGTATTTGAGGATATCCTTTCACTTGATAACAGGGCTATCCAGAGAGTCTTAAGAGATGTGGATAACCATGACCTTGCGCTTGCACTTAAGGGCGCAACAGAGGAAGTACAGAATGTTATTCTTAATAACCTTTCATCACGACTTGCTTCTATGATTAAGGAAGATATGGAATATATGGGACCTGTACGAATGAAGGATGTTGAGGATGCTCAGCAGAAGATTGTTAATATTATCAGAAAGCTTGAGGATTCAGCAGAAATCGTAATATCACGAGGCGGAGGTGACGAGATAATTGTCTAATCTGTTAAAACGGAATACTGTAGTTAATAAAGACGAGCGTGTTATTGATTATAATGGACTGATTAAGGAGAAAATCCAGCTCATAATAGAATCAAAGCACAATGAAATAGATGCAGATGGCTTTGTTAATGGCCTGCAGGCAGATGTTGTTGAGGAGCTTATATCAGATGACACAGCAGATGCGCTCACACAGGACGCTATGTCAGGAGAAGCGCAGGCTGCTGCCTCGTTAGAGGATGCTAATGCAGAAGCTGAGAGAATAATAGAAGAAGCAAGGCTTCAGGCAGAACAGATAATTGCAGAGGCAGACAAGAATGCCGCGGCTGCATATAAAGAAGCTGAGCAGAAGGGCTATTATGAGGGAAATTCAAGAGCACAGGAAGAGCTTAATCTGAAGCAGGCACAGCTTGAGGCTGAACATAATACAAGAAAAGAAGCGCTTGAGCAGGAATACAGTGAGCTAAAAGAATCAATAGAACCAGAGCTTATAGAGGTTATCACTGATGTGTTCAGAAAGGTAACAGGTGTTGTATCTGAGGATAATCAGGAAATCATACTCCATCTTATCAATGGTGTCATGCATAATGCTGATGGAAACAGGGATTATGTGATAAAGGTATCTCCGGATGATTACAGGTTTCTTATTGATAATCAGGGGAAGATATATTGTGCCATGTCAAGAGGGGTTAATATAGATATTGTTGAGGATGTTACGCTTAAAAAAAATCAGTGCATGATAGAAACTGACACCGGAATATTTGACTGCAGCTTAGATATTGAGCTTGATAATCTGATAAAGAGCATTAAGCTGTTAAGCTGTGTGTAATGTTACGGTTGTAAGCAGATAGATATAAGGAGGATAAGATGCTGGCAATTAATAAAAGTAAATACTTATCATTGACAGAAAAATCCTTCTATAAAAAACTAGGCAAGGTGACTAAAATTGTAGGACTGACAATAGAATCAGCTGGACCGGATGCCAGACTGAATGATCTGTGCAGGATATATTCTGCTGATAACAGTCAGGAGTTTTATGCGGAGGTAGTCGGATTCGAGGATTCCAATGTGTTACTTATGCCTTTTGATGTTGTGGATGGAATCGGACCTGGCTGCATAGTTGAGAACATGGAAAAGCCGCTTACTGTTAAGGTTGGCGATGGGATACTTGGACATACACTGGATGGTCTGGGTAATCCTACAGATGGTTCTAAGCTGGAGCTGACGGAGGAATATCCGGTTGAGGCTGCACCACCTGATCCTATGGACAGAGAGATAATAAGTGAAGTTCTTCCGCTGGGAGTTAAGGCAGTAGATGGCCTGCTTACAGTCGGAAAAGGACAAAGAATTGGCATATTTGCAGGAAGCGGTGTCGGAAAGAGTACACTGCTTGGTATGTTTGCAAGAAATACTAAAGCTGATATAAATGTTATTGCTCTTATTGGAGAGCGTGGCAGAGAGGTAAGAGAGTTCGTTGAAAGAGATTTAGGACCTGAGGGAATGGCAAGGAGTGTACTTGTTATTGCAACCTCAGATAAGCCGGCTCTTATAAGGAATAAGGCAGCTAAGACGGCAACAGCCATAGCTGAATATTTCAGGGATCAGGGGAAGGATGTACTTCTGATGATGGATTCGCTTACCAGATTTTCCATGGCACAAAGAGAGATAGGGCTTGCTTCAGGAGAACCGCCTGTAACGAGAGGTTATCCGCCAAGTGTATATAGTGAAATGCCGAAGCTTCTGGAAAGAGCCGGAATGTCAGATAAGGGTTCGATAACTGGTCTGTATACAGTTCTTGTTGATGGTGATGACTTTAATGAGCCTATAACAGATACGGCAAGGAGTATTCTTGATGGACATATTGTGCTGTCAAGAAAGCTTGGACAGAAGAATCACTATCCTGCCATTGATGTGTTACAGAGCATATCCAGATGCATGAGCCAGATTGTCGATAAGCAGCATAAACAGATGGCTGGAAGAATGAAGAGTGTAATGGCAACCTATAATGAGGCAGAGGATCTTATCAATATCGGAGCTTATAAGAGCGGTTCCAATAAAAATATTGATTATGCCATATATAAGATTGATACAGTCAATAAGTTTCTTATGCAGCAGACTGACGAGAAATTCGATTATGAAGATGAAATATCACAGTTATCAGATATATTTGCGGATTATGAAGAATTTGAAAATGGAACTCTTCAGCTTAAGAAATAACGGAGGCATGAATGGCTAAGTTTTTGTACAGCATGCAGAATATCCTTAATATTAAAGAGCGGCTGGAAACACAGGCTAAAACCGAGTTTGTAGAAATGAATAACCGGTTATCAATAGAACAGGATACGATGCGCAGACTTGTTAAAAGGATGAATATGTATGAACAGCTTGCAAAAGACTCTGCAACACAGAAGGTCAATATTCCGGAAATGAAAAGGTGTAATGAGGCTGTTAAGATAATTAAGAACCAGATTACACAGCAGGCTGTAAGAATAAGGATTGCAGAGAGAAATGTTGATAATGCAATGAAGAAGCTGACAGAAGCTGTACAGGACAGGAAGATTCATGAAAAGCTGAAAGAAAAAGCATTTGATGAGTTTAAGCTCGGATTAAATGTGCAGGAAATGAAAGAGATAGATGAGACAGTAAGTTTTAACTATAATAACAAAGACGAGTAATTGTCGTTGGGAGAAAGAGTAGTGTGAAAATTAAAGATTTTCACACGCAAGAATGGAGATTATTATGGCTAAGAAAAAGGAAGTTAACATCGATGAACTTGATGAACTTGATGAACATGATGAGGATTCAGAAAAAGGCGGTAAGCTCGTAAGCATACTGGTTGCAATTCTTATAATTGCAATATGGCTTGCTATATTTGCACTGCTTATCAAGATGAATGTTGGCGGTATCGGAAGCATGTTAAGGCCATACCTTAAAAATATTCCGGTCATAAGCAGTATATTGCCTGATCCTACCGATGAGGAGGTTATGGAAGAAACAGGAAATAAATATAAGAGTCTCTCGGAAGCAGTAGACAGAATCAATGAGCTTGAGGCAGAGCTTAAGCAGTATACGGATTCGGGAGATACATCATCAGAGACTATAGCACAACTGCAGGCTGAGATAGCCAGGCTTAAGGTATTTGAAGAAAATGCGCAGTATTATCAGGAATTAAAGGATAAGTTCGATGAAGAGGTTGTATATACTGATAACGCTCCGGATATATCCAATTACAAAACATGGTATGAAAGCATAGATTCAGATAATGCAGCGAAGATATATGAACAGGTTGTCAAGGATCTTGAATATTCAGAGAAGGTAAAAGACTGGGCTGAGACATATTCAAAGATGGATGCGTCAAATGCAGCGGCAATTCTCGAGGAGATGACAGGAGATACAGACCTTGTATCTGATATTCTTTTATGTATGACCTCTAAGAAGAGGGCTGCTATTCTTGCAGAGATGGATCCGGTATTTGCAGCTAAGCTTACTGTTATTATGTATCCTGGAAAGGGTTAAGCTTTACAGGAAAAACTCCGATATATATTAAGGTCTTGGTGTACCCAGACCTAATACGCAGGAAAGGAGGAGAGATAATGGTAAGTTCAGCTATTTCAGGAATGTCAGTTGGAAGAGTTAATGCAGCAGGTGCAGCAACAGGCGCTGCAGCAGGCATACAGAAGTCCCGCGATACCTTCGATACAGACTTTTCTAAGGCTATGAGCGCTACATTGCAGAATGCGGGTTCAGGTAAGACAGGCACATTTGAGGTATCTGGAAAGACTGAGGTTAAAGCCTCATCCGTTAAGCAGAATAATGGCAATACAGCAAAGAATATATCTGCATCAGATAATAAAAAAACATCTGTCGATAAGAATAGTTATAATAAGGACGCGGCACAGGCGGCATCTGATATTAAAGACAAGATAAAGGAGACCATGGATGTTTCAGATGAAGATATTGAGAAAGCCATGGAACAGACTGGGATAGGTATTGCAGACCTGCTTAATCCACAGGCTGTCACAGACCTTGTTGTTGCATTAAGCGGCAATGGCGATTCGCTTGAATTCCTTACGGATTCTTCTGCCGCATCAGCTCTTGACAGTATTCTGGATGCTGTTGCTGTTATTACAAATGAGCTGACAGAAAGCTATGATATATCAGAAAATATTGATATGGTTTCAGATGAAGCTGCTAGTGCAGAGCATACAGTTGACAAGAATACTGAATATAGTCAGGAAGATAAGCTGGATGAGGAAGCCACAGCACAGGAAAGCATAGCTGATGTCGTTGCAGAAAAGACAGAGGTTAAGAGTGAATCACATTTTACGGATGAAAAGAAGAATGATTCTGGAACACATCTGCAGGGTGATGATGGCATTGAAAAGATAACCTCTGATATAACACATAGCATACAGCAGGCTTTCAGTGAGATTGTTGATGAGGCCTCCGGCATTAATGAGACTGACATTGTAAGACAGGTCGTTGAGCAGATTAAGGTTACGGCAACACAGAAGCTTTCAAGCATTGAGGTGCTGCTTAATCCGGAGAATCTCGGCAAAGTGCATGTTGCAGTTACCGCCAAGCAGGGGATTGTCACAGCACAGCTTACAGCACAGAATGAGCAGGTCAGGACAGCACTGGAAAATCAGGTTACAGCACTTAAGGAACAGTTTAACAATCAGGGAATCAAGGTCGATGCGGTTGAGATTACAGTCCAGAGCCATGGATTTGAAGCAGGACAGAATCTTGAGGGCAATGATTCAAATCAGGATCAGGCACAGCAGGAGAATAAATCTCACAGAAGGCTTGATTTAAGCAGCCTTGAAGGACTTGATGAATCTGATATGACCTCAGAGGAAATAAGAGCCAGGGATGCGATTGTTAATGGTAACAGCAGTGTTGAATACATGGCATAATGGAAAGGAGAATATGAATGGCTAGTACAATAGGCACATTGTCGTATGTTAAGAACGATGGTTCATTATCAACTAAGGATGATGTGAACAGTAACATAAGTTCCACAGGCAAGAGCAGTTCTTCAGGCAGCAAGACAACTCTTGATGTTGATGAATTTTTAAAGCTTATGGTAACTGAAATGCAGAACCAGGATCCGCTTGAGCCTACGGATAATTCAGATTACATGGCTCAGCTTGCTACATTTACACAGGTGGAAGCTACCAAGGAGATGAATGATAATTCTTTACAGAGTATGGCATCTGACCTTGTCGGCAAGCAGGTTGTTATGACAACGAACCAGAACAGTGACGGATTCATTGGCGGAACAGTAGATTATTGGGAAACTATTAATGGAACTGTGTATCTTGGAATTGGCGGAAAGCTCTATGATATAGCAGACCTTGACACAGTTATGGATAAGTCCTACTACGATAAGTGGAGTGGAAAGACAGAGGGGTAACTGATATGATGAATAATATGATTAATGGAAACATGACATCTATTGAACATATGACGAATTATATCGGCAGAAGCAATTCTAAGAATAATGCTGATAATGCGGCTTATGATGGAAAAACATTTGCTGATATATATAGTCAGAAGCGTTCGATCGAGGCGGTTATTTCCGATAGTGATATTGATTCATCAAAAAAATTGAAATTCTCAAAGCATGCAGGTGCAAGACTGGATGAGAGGGATATTCAGTTATCAGATGAACAAATGAAGAGGCTTGAGGAAGGAACCGAAAAAGCAATATCGAAAGGAATCAGAGAATCCCTCGTAATTGTTGATGACATTTCTTTTATAGTGAATACAAAAAACAGAACAGTCATCACAGCGATGGATCAGAATAACAATGATGATAATATTTACACTAATATTGATGGAGCGGTTATTATTTAGCTGGACCGGAAGGAGGCTTAAGTTCCTGAATGCCAGAGGGAACATGGCTCCTCAATATGGTGTCATCAGGATATGTACAGATATGGAGGAACAATATTATGATGAGATCAATGTTCTCTGCTGTGTCAGGTCTTAAGGCACATCAGACGAGAATGGATGTCATTGGTAACAATATCGCCAATGTCAATACTGTGGCATATAAGTCACAGTCACTGACTTTTTCAGAAGTTTTTTATCAGACAACACAGATTGCATCAGGACCTAATACTGAAACAGGAAAGGGTGGTACTAATGCGAAGCAGATTGGACTTGGTTCATCTGTAGGCTCAATCTCGACTTCAATATCAACAGAGGGCTCATCTGAAAGAACTGACAATGCATTTGATTTAAAGATAGGTGGAACAGCTTTCTTTATCGTGAATAGTGCCGGTAACACCTTCTTTACAAGAGCAGGTAACTTCAAGGTTGATGAGTCAGGCGCACTTGTTACATCTGCTGGTGCCAATGTTATGGGATGGCAGGTGGATGAGACTGGAAAAGCTATTAAGGATGTTGTGTCAAAGCTTTATGTAAACAGCCCTGAATTTACTTATACAACTCCACAGAGAACATCTGCAGTTAATTTTACAGGAAATATTAATGCAAGCTCGACAGACACAATTACATCGACACTTAATTTCTATGACAGTCTTGGAAATTCTTACCAGGCAACTGTCAATCTGAATTATGCGGGCGTACAGGGAGACAATACACAGTATACCCTGACATGTGCCGGTGTTACTAAGAATGGCAATGCTACAGACCTTACATTTACAGCATCAGCACCTTTATCCTTTAATACTCTTACAGGTCTCTCAGATGCGTCAAATGCTGATATACAGCTTACATTCTCTAATGATGCAACCTTGTCGCAGACTAACGAGAATATTGACTTAAGGACTATCGGAGAGAGCGAGACAAGCCCGGTACTTACACTCAGCGGTGCAGGACTTACAATGTATGCTGACAAGACATCCGTAAAGGGTGACTTGGGAATAAATGAAGTGGGAAAAGGTAAGGCTGTGGGTAAGATGACATCTGTTGGTATAGATAATTCGGGATATGTAGTTGCCAGCTACAGCAATGGTGATACGAAGAATATAGGACAGATAGCAGTTGCCACCTTCTCTAATCCGGAAGGTCTTAAGAAAGAGGGAGAGAATCTTTACTCTGCAACACTTAACTCAGGTACATTTGACGGAATAGGCGAGGATGTTACATCATCAGACGGAAGCATTACATCAGGCGTACTGGAAATGTCTAATGTTGACCTTGCAACGGAATTTACTAATATGATTACTACCCAGAGAGGATATCAGGCTAATTCAAGAATTATTACTGTATCAGATACTCTGCTTGAGGAGCTTATTAATCTTAAGAGATAATTTTAGCAGCTATGCCCCGGAATTGGAAAAGGTTTCGGGGCTTTTATGTTTGTTTTTTTAAGTATTTCTTGCAATAATCGGCATGAAGTGTTTTAATATACATAGTTGTCTTTATGGGGATGTTATACCTTATGTAGTGTCACACGCAGGTGGGATGCTCTGAAAAACGAGCAAGAATAGGGATTAGTGTGAAAAATCAGAGATTTTTCACACACAGGATTTGTGCTTGCGCACAAACCTGAAATGCCTTGAAAAGCAGGCGAGAATGGGAGATTAGTGTGAAAAATCAGAGATTTTTCACACACAGGATTTGTGCTTGCGCACAAACCTGAAATGCCTTGAAAAGCAGGCGAGAATGGGAGATTAGTGTGAAAAATCGAAGATTTTT
>CAVKBP010000001.1:0-70446 GCA_963654395.1 Ruminococcus sp. CAG:382 | reverse complement strand
AACGAAGCTATGATACTCTATTCATATAGTCGTGTCAATGTCTGCTTATCTAATTCAGCTTTGAATTATGAACCAAAGATGTTCCGACACCAACTTAAGCCCTAAAAAAATCAAACCATCCGCCGATATAAAATATGTAACGCCGCATTCCGCAGTTACAAGAATTCCGACAGACAAGTATTTTTATAAATTTTCCAAAATAATTAAGAACAGGAGCAGACAATGATTTCTATAAGCATGTGCATGATTGTAAAAAATGAGCAGGACATTCTCGCAAGGTGTCTTGATTCCTACGCGGGAACTTATGATGAACTGATTATTGTTGACACAGGTTCAACTGATAATACTAAAGAAATCGCCGCACGCTACACCAGTAAAATATATGATTTTGAATGGATAAATGATTTCGCAGCCGCAAGGAATTTCGCATTTTCCAAGGCGGGCTGTGACTACATATTCAGCGCGGACGCAGATGAGGTGCTTGATAATGCCAACAACCGGGCGCTCCGGCAGCTAAAGCAGATGCTTCTTCCAGAGATTGACATTGTGCAGATGTATTATGTCAATGCGTCAGAATTCAACTCCGTATATAACGCGCACAAAGAGCTGCGCCCGAAGCTTTTCAGAAGGCTACGCACATTTACATGGATTTCTCCGATTCACGAAACTGTAAGGCTCGCTCCGGTAGTCTACGACAGCGACATAGAGATTCTTCACATGCAGGCAGATGACCACAGCAAGAGAGACTTTTCAACATATCTCAAAGCATTTGAAAAAGATATCCACATCGAGGATTATGTTGTCACCATGCTGTGCAAAGAGCTATTTATTTCTGGGGAAGATGCTGACTTCACCGCATTCAGGAATGTCTTTGAAAATGTGCTTTCCAAAGAGGGCAGAAACGCCGATTTGATGAAAGAGATTAACTGCATTCTTGCTAAGATATATATGATAACCGGCGACACTGACGCGTTCTTTAAAATCACCCTGAAAGCCGTCGCCGACAATCCCCCTGCGGAAATGTGCCTGATTCTTGGAACATTTTACATGAAGCGGGCAGACTATGAGGAAGCTGCAATATGGCTGTATAATGCTGCATTTGAGACAGAGAGCATACTCGATGCTGCAAGCAGTGGCAGCAAGCCTTTGTCCCTGCTTGGCAAATGTTATGAAGAGCTTGCCGCAGCGACAGATGATCCATATATGTCGGCGCAGTATAGTGAGATGTCCGACGATTATTATAGTCAGGCGGAAGGCTGGTCCCTCCCGGAAAAATAAACGATAATGAACTAATACAGTGGAAATAAAATAATATCCATATTAACTTGTCTGATTTTCATATGCTGTGTTGTCGTCAATCACCGTAGCCATCGCTACAGCCACCGCTACGCCTCTTTGCGCCGCCTTGCATATTAAAAATCATCCAGTGCCAATATAGCGATATTTAATTTTCACTGTACTAACTGAATTAAAGAAAATGTGACATTATAACACATCTGCATTCCCGCCGCTACCCGCGCTCACAGCTTGCGTTCCAGAACTTCGTTCTGCCACTGTCGCGCTGCTCCTAGAATGTCCATGCAAAGTCCACGGCTCGTGCTATTACAGTGTTTCATAAATAACTAGCCCAAAAACGCAGAATTTTTTTGAATGTGCTTATCAAAAAAGCAGAGCTGACATTGTTTTCACAATGCCGCTCTGCAAAAAATCCGATGCCACATTCACACTAAGGCTCTTTTATTCATCTTCATCAATGTCGTATATTTTAAGCTCTTCGACTTCTTCATCATCCGACTTGCCAGAGTTGTTATCGAGTTCTTCATAGTCATCTTTATCGTCATCCATGTTATCAAGCTCTTCATAGTCATCTTTATCGTCATCCATGTCGTCCATGTCATAGTCATCTTCGTTATCATCCATCTCAACTATGTCATCTAGCTCATCCATCTCGTTCATATCATAATCATCTTCGTCATCCATGTCATACTCATCAATCTCTTTTTCTGTGTATGAATCAAGGTCGACGCCATCCTTTGATGCCATGTTAAAGACCTTCCTTATTCTGGTAAGCTTAGCATACAGAACCACTGACAAACCGATCAGCGCTGCTGCCACTATTCCAAGCACAATTACCATTGCAATCAGGAAACCATTTCCTGAAGAACTCTTTTCTTTCTTCGTGTCTGCTGCCACCTTGGCTGTATCAGCCTTTGCATCTGTATACGCCTGTATCGTTCCATCACTGACACTGTATCTGAACCAGCCCGTTGTCCCAAGGGAATCCACACCATAGAAGAGACAGTACTTTCTGTCAGCGTCCATAAGCACTTCGACTTCCCTGCCATTCATTGTGAATTTCGTAAGGGTGTAGCCCGACGGCTTATCAAGCGAATCAGTTATTGGCAGGACTACATAGGTAATCTCTGGCTCGGCAACAGTGTTGTATGGTGAAAATGTTTTCGTTTTCTCATCGTATATGTAGAAGCCTCCATTTTCACTATTTTCATCACCGCTTTTTTCATCGCCGCTTTCAAGATACATAAGAATAAGACCAGTCTTTATGCCTTCAGCCGCATTTATCTTCTGTCCATTGTAATCGTAGTCAATCTCCTGATATCCATCCGGAAGAGTTACCTCCGATAAGTCCTGTGCAACGGAATACTTTTTCCCATTGATTGTAACTGTTCCATCAGCATTCTCTGACTGTGATGCAGCTTCTGTAAGCTCTTCCGTTGCTGCCTCTGTCGCTGAATCTGTTGCTGCATTTGAATCTGCCTCTGCTGCTGTCTCTTTATCTGACACAGCCCTTGTAGTATATATCACATATTTCTTTACTGAACCGTTTTCTGCAGTAACAGTAATCGTTGTTGTATTATTCCCCGGATCCATCCTTGTTCCGCTTACGCTGACTGACGCTTTGCTGTCATTAGCCGCAGCACTTACCACAAGCTCTGTGACATCAGCCCCTACAGAGGCACTATAGGTTGTCGTATCCGGTGAAAATGCTGGTGAAAGCGAACCCGGGCTTATCTGCAGTGACTTTAATGCATTGTCCGAAGAATAGCTGACCGGAGCTGTTCCTGTGACCTTTCCTGATGAAGAGCTGCTGATTGTGGCACGCTCACCATTGACAGATACCTTTGCGTCTCCGGCAACACTAAGCGTTGTCGTTCCGGCTGCTATAATTTCAAACTGCATTGATATCGACTCGCTTGAGCCATACTGTGAAGCATCCAGCAGCGAAAATGATACAACGCCGCTATTTCCGGCACTTACAGGCTTTATAACAGAATTATCATACGATACCGGAACAGATGCGGCATCTATAGCCGATGAAGCTGATATAGTAACTGTGACTGTCACTGTACTTCCAACAGTTCCACCTGACGAGCTTATGGATATGGAAGCCTTTTCATCAGCCCGGGCATAATCAACAGGAATCATTGCGATGCACATTACCAATACGCTAACAAAAGCAAGTATTTTCTTAATCTTATTCATAGTCATCCTTTCAATCAACATTTATTGATTTATACTTCCTATACCTAATATATATCTCTTCACCATAGCAAAATCGAAAAGGTCAAGCTCGCCATCCCTGTTGCAGTCTGCCGCTTTCCAATATATTCCCGACGGTTCAGATATACCTAATATAGCTCTTTTCACCTGTGCAAAGTCAAATAAATCAACCTCCCCATCGCCATTCGCATCTCCATATATAATAATCTCATATCTGCTGACCTCGTCACCAGAAGAATTATATGTTATAAGGATATCGCCAGTACCAACTAATCCGTCCTTCTCATTTCCATTCTTATTAAGAAGCTTAGAGTAAGCACCATCATAATTGTTAATCTTTCCAAGCACATCTGAAACATTGCTTGATATAGCTATGCCGCTTATATATTTCGTGCTTTCATCAACTGACAGGCTTGTTGAGAAGCCCGGATAGCTTACGCTGTTGTCTGGCTGTGGTGTCGGTTCTGGAGCCGGAGTCGGCGTTGGTGCCGGTGTTGGCTCATTGTCCTGCCTTACTACTGTAATAGTATAATTCTGTACCTCACCGTTATCAGCCGTAACAGTAACTGTAATTTCATTACTTCCGACAGCAAGCTCATGGTTTCCAAGTCCGCTTATCTCTGCTGATGAATCAAGCGCCGAACCGCTTACATTTATTGATGTAGTATTATAATCAACAATAAGACTGTATTCCGTCGTATATATACTGAATGTCGGTGTCAGTGAACAGCCATCAACATACAGACTTTCAAGCCTGTTGTTAGGGCTTCCGTCTCCTGTCGGGATAGCGCATACATTTTCAGGCATATTCTCATATACCGGAATCTTGAATACAAATGCTATGCTCTCCTTATTGCTGTCGCTGTAGCCCTGTGCGCTCTTGACAGATTCACTTCTTGGTGCAAGCACATTTGTCATATACTGATGTCCTCTTCCAGACATATCGAACTTCTCATAATACAGAGTATCCTGCCCCTTATTAATCCAGCTCTTGCCAAGATAGATTGCACCGCCAATCATAGATTTCATCCTTGAATTCCAGGGTCTTAATGTAGATGAATCCGAACTGGAAGCATATCTTAATCCATTCTGGACTGCTGTCCGTCCGCCGCTTGCGTATGCGCCTATATTAAAATAATTGTAATAGCCCTCGTAACCAGACTGTGTACCTGATATGCTGCTTCCATGTCCATCATAGCCCTGCTCCTGCAGAATCCTTGAAGCAAGATGATACGGGTTCACGCCCGATTCCTGTCCTGCATAAAGCAGACCTGTAATATATGTATAGCTTGTTCCATTGTATATAAGCTCATGACTTGAGTTTTCCATAAATGTGCCACTAGTCATATTTGCAAGACCATCCGCATCCTGTACTGAACCGTCAAAGGCGAGATTCTCGAACATAAATATATTAGTCTCATTCAGGAAATTTCTTGGATCAAGGGCATACTCAACGAGTGCGCTTGATGCCTGTACCCAGCCGCCTGAATCAAGCTCTGTGTATGTTCCAGATTCCCAGTCATAACAGCCCTCGGCAACTGATTTCCACGAGGATACTGCTGAACCATATGTAAGGCTTCGTCCGAGTACATTCTGATTCTCAAGAACCTCTGACCAGTCCTTTCCGTTGTGGTCTGCAACGAATATCCAGTTAGGATACTGCGCATGAAGCTGTCTTAAGCTGTCCTTGTAGCTGACCGGAAATCCCTGTGAATTAAGATATTCCTCGAAATCAGCATCCGGCTTGTAGTCAGTTCTTTTATCAACCGTCGTATAATCCGAAGACACATAGCCTCTTATATAGCTGCCATTATTGTTAAATCCGATGCTGTACCACACCGTTCCCGAATCAGTATTAACCTCTTCATATATATCGAACTTAAATCCACCGTCTACCTTGGTAATGACCTCTCCTGTAACCGGTGATTTTCTTATCCGCAGATTAGTAACATCATATTTGACATGTCCCTGTGCAATCACGGATTCCGCCTTGGTATTCATAACAGAAACAACGGCAGTTCCCAGAAGCGCAAGCATACACGCCATAATCACAATAGACGCAATTCTTTTCATACTACATATGTACCCTGATTTCATCTAATCACCCGATTTCTAATATTCCCAGTACATCGATTTCTAAATAACTGTCCCAGCAGCTTGCCTGTTTTTCTGGCTGCACATACCCAAAAGCCTCGTCGTAGCCAGCTACGCCTGCGTTTTTTGATATGCACCTTCAAAAAAACATTCTGCGCTTCTGGTTCAGTTATCTATAAAACGCTGTACTAGTTCTTTCCAAATTCAGAAAGCTTCAGTCCCTCATTTCTTTCAAGTACCATATTAACCGACCAGCTATTGGCAAATACCAGAAGCGGATTGCCCTTAAGGTCTTTAATCTTCTTCATATCTGATGTGCCGACAATTCTGCCCACATCAATTTCCTCAGGATTCTCAATCCAGCGGATATGCTCGTATGGAAGCGGCTCAAGCCTGATGTCAACGCCGTACTCATTTTTAAGACGGTATTCCAAGACCTCGAACTGGAGAACGCCGACAACGCCCACGATAATCTCTTCCATTCCGGTATTGAACTCCTGGAATATCTGAATCGCACCCTCCTGCGCAATCTGGTTGATACCCTTGATGAACTGCTTTCTCTTCATAGTATCAATCTGTCTTACCCTTGCAAAATGCTCTGGTGCAAATGTAGGGATACCCTCGAATGCAAATTTTTTATTAGACTTGCATATAGTATCACCGATTGAGAAAATACCCGGATCAAATACACCTATAATATCTCCTGCATATGCCTCGTCAACAATGTGTCTTTCCTCCGCCATCATCTGCTGTGGCTGGCTCAATCTTATCTTCTTGCCTCCCTGCACATGGTTGGCTTCCATTCCGGCTTCAAACTTACCAGAGCATATTCTCATGAAAGCAATCCTGTCTCTGTGCGCTTTATTCATGTTAGCCTGAATCTTGAATACAAATGCTGAGAAATCCTCAGTGAATGGATCTATAATCCCCTGATCTGACTTTCTTGGAAGCGGTGAAGTTGTCATTGATAAGAAATGCTCAAGGAAAGTCTGTACACCGAAATTAGTAAGCGCTGAACCGAAGAATACCGGTGTAAGGTCACCTGCACTTACCATCTTCTGGTCAAATTCTGCACTTGCTCCGTCTAACAGCTCAATATCCTCCTCCAGCTTATCATAGAAAGCATCTCCGATTCTGTCCTTTAGAGCAGCCTCATCTGCCGCGTCGACAATCTCAGTGTCAACCTCCTTCTGTCCGTTCATGGCTGCCTTGAATAGAGAAACATTTTTCTCCTTGCGGTCATATACACCCTTGAATTCCTTGCCGCAGCCGATAGGCCAGTTAATCGGGCAGGTAGAGATTCCAAGCACACTCTCAATCTCATCCAGAAGCTCGAATGGATCATTGGCCTCCCTGTCCATCTTATTAATAAATGTAAATATAGGAATATGCCTCATGACACATACCTTGAAAAGCTTAATTGTCTGTTTCTCAACACCCTTGGAAGCATCTATAACCATGACCGCCGAATCCGCCGCCATAAGAGTTCTGTAGGTATCCTCTGAGAAATCCTCGTGTCCCGGAGTATCAAGAATATTGATACAATAACCCTCGTAGTTGAACTGAAGAACAGAAGAAGTTACCGAAATACCTCTTTCCTTCTCAATCTCCATCCAGTCGGAAACTGCATGCTTTGCAGTCTTCTTACCCTTTACAGAGCCTGCAAGGTTAATCGCTCCTCCGTAGAGCAGGAACTTCTCTGTTAATGTTGTCTTACCAGCATCCGGGTGAGAGATAATGGCAAATGTCCTTCTTTTCTTAATTTCACTTTCTAAACTCACTATTCCACTCCTTATTATATAATATAAGCCTGTGATGCAGTCATCGGCTTCACAGGCTTATTCTATGGGCTTTTAATTATATGTAATTATTCAGAACCAGCCACAATTCTGGATGCTTCTGGACAATTACATTATTCACGATTAAGACCGAACTTGTATGAAACCTCAGACTTGTCATCAATCCTTCTGAAAATGTTGACTACTCTGTCCATAACCGGTTCAAAATCCTCCTCATTCTCAACCTCAACAGAAACAACCTGTCCGTCCTCTTTGATTACAGCATTCTTTACAAGCGCTAATGCCTTGATATCCTCCTCTGTCTGGGCAACCTGCTCAGGTGTTGTCAACATCTTAGATTTACTCTTATACTTAACGGCGTATGTTCTTGTCATCATATCCTCCTAATCCAGCCTTCGTCGGCAATATGTTCTCATATGTCATTTCATTATATAACATGAACCCGGAATATGCAATGTATACTTTTTTTGATTTTTTTCTGATAAATTTCATATTTGTCTTACTTTTGTCTCACTCTGTCATGTATAATGTAGAAAATAATTCACATGGAGGATACAGATATGGACGAGTTACACAACAACAACAATGGTTTGGATAATACTGATGACGATATCGTAATCACTAATTATGAGAACTATATTAACAATCAGGCTGACAACAATGATAACAACAATGATAACAACGATGATGATATAGAAATCGAGGGCGCAGCCCAGGATGAAAAAATTGATGTCAAAGTTACACAGGCTGCAGCTCCTGCTAATAGCGAAATTTACACTTACAACGGACATGAAGCCAAAAGCTCTGGTGATGATGAAATACTTTCAGACGACATAATTCGTAATATCAATATTATTAACAACCAGATTAACAACCAGATTGACAATGTAATTGATAATAATGAAAATGTAATTGAAGATGATGATATAGTAATCGAGGGCGCAGACAAGGGTGAGAAAATCGATGTCAAAGCTGTAGGCAAGGAGGATGATGTCCAGATTGCCGGCGAGCCTGTGGAGCAGGATATTCCTGACGCTACCAGCGAACAGATATGGCAGGGTTATTACTCATATTTAAAGATGTATGGATTTTTCCATACAAAGGATGGCAATGATGCCAATAATACAATCGAGGACGAAGCAAAGCGCTGGGCTGCAGATGAATTCGACCGGGAAGATATTAAATTTGATAAAGATGTCACTGCATATTCAGCAATGCTTTCCCAGCATGACCTCATATATGATAACATTCTTCCGGACAATGAGCTTTACCGCAGGGTTCCAGATTTTTGTCCTGTTGTATACACTAAGAATGACCGTGTAGTAGTTATAAGCACTGACAGCCACGGTTACATAACTAACAAGGAACCGCAGGCAATATATAACTATTCCATGACTGTTTTAAAGAAGATTCTTTCTGACAAGGCAGCCCATGCACGCTCAACCTGGTCTGATATCAAGGTTTCTGTGGGAATGAGCAGCTCACCATTTAAGAAGATTGAACCAGCTCTTACAGACCTTTACAATCTCGGTAATCTTAATTATGACTCTGATACTGCCGAGTACAGCAGAAAGCTTACAGCAGTTATTGATGCCTGCCAGGCATACATTGACTACAAGCAGCAGGACAAGAAGGAAGCTGATTATAACGATTCTGACAAAGCCCGTCTTGGCTATGCCAAGGATGTAATCAGATTCATGAAAATGAAGCAGAATGATTTAGAGCTTGTACAGAAGGCTGTTGCCACTCTTAACAAGTACTCAACTAATGAGGCTCATCCTGAGGAGCTTGCTGATACAATAGCAAGAGAGGATGCCCAGATTCTTGAAAGAAAGACTGCTGAGGCAAAACAGAAGGAGCGTGATGCTCAGCGTAACGATCCTTATAAGGCTCTTAGAAATCAGTATACCAGATATAAGAATATGCCAGAGACTTTAGATGGCATGTTCAAGGATGCCCTCAGAGATACAGAACAAGCTTTATATACCAATGCACCAGATAATGTAGCTGCTGATGCTGTTGCCCAGCTCTTAGGTACTATGATTGCAGCCAATCTTATTACCAATAACCGTAATAATACGGCTCACAGTGGATTTATGGAGAGCTTCTTCTATGAAGCCTTATATGACTTACGTGATAAGAAAAGTACTGTATTCAAGGACACTATTCACCAGCTTGGCATTAATGCAATCATCAACTCAGGCAACTTTAAGCTTCAGAACGGTAATCCTGTTGTTTCAAAGGACGACCTTACGAATATATTAAAGAATGTTGATGTCAGAAAGCTTACAGAAAATGCTGATGTTGTATTTACTGACAACATTTTCCCTATAAGCAGCATAGCCAGAAATAAATATACAGATAATCACACGGAAAAGAATGAGGACATGATGCTCCAGTTCATTGCTGAAGAGTATATTATTGAACCTATGCAGGAAAAGGAAGCTGACAAGAACTTAAGCAAGCTAAGCCTTGACGATGGTATCAAGCTTATGAGTGAATGCATTTTCTGCAGCATATTAAAGTCAGAGCTTGACAGCAAAGATTTTGACAAGGTGTTAGCTGACGATACAAGCCTGACACACCAGCTTAATAATGTAAATCGTTACAGGGATCTGGCTGGTGTCAGAGAGGAACACGACAGGATAATTGACAGGATTAAAGATATGCCTGAGCCTATACAGATGCTGTTAGATAAGGCTGATAAGGATGGAAATATCAGCCTTAAGGATATTAAAGGACTTATTAATGATAATTATCCGGATAAATTTGCTGCTACATATGCGGATTATATTGCCCTTAAGGATGATCCTTCATTAAAGGTAGCTGCTACATTTGATGAGGCATACAGACGGAAGACAGGCGTTCCTGCCATTGTAGAAGAGATCTTTGATACCTGCCGCAAGAATCTGTATGACGGATTACATGCTCCTAAGAAGGACATTAAAAGCCTCAATATTAACGCTGCATATATATTAGGCTCAATGGTAGCATCTGATTTAATTAGAAGAGAAAACCTTTCTACTTATTCAGATGTTCTGGACAGAGGTGTCATTAATTACAAATATTTATCAGTATATAATCATCAGGATAAGGATTCAGAAAGCTATAAGAAATCTGTTTCTTATGTCAAAGAAGATATCCTTAAGATGGGTATGGCTGCACTTAAGGTTGGCAGTTTAATGACTAAGCAGTACCATGATGATAAAGTCGGTATATTGAATTTTGATAATCCATTATTAAGCGCCGATGCTATTACTAAAATCATGGACAATTTCAATACAGTAAATGTTACACACAATCTTGAACGGCTTGGCAATATTGATAAGATATATAATGAAAGATCCTTTGCCCACACTATGGAAAGCTATGCATATCATGCCAAGCTGCAGGATAAACACAAATTCGATAATGTTAATTCATGGCTTTACAAGTTCGCTACGAAAGGAATCGTTGAACCATTAGAACGGTTAGAGGCCAAGGCAAAAGAATCAGGTAAAAAGCTTGATGATATGGTAATCAAAAAGAAAGATGCCCAGAAATTATACGCTGAACTTGTATTCAGCAATGCATTATTAGACGAAATGAACGACAATAAGCATATGGCTCTTGAAAACATGAAACACCCTGTAATTACAAAGCTTACCAAGGTATTCAATGCTGAGGGTGAACAGGGACTTGAGAAAGCTCATGATAAGTTCATTGATGAACTGCTTAACTACTCTCTTGCATTTGATAAGCACATACATGAGCCTAACGACCTGAACATCAATGTAGACAAAGATATATCCGTTAAAAACTTCAAGCGGCTAGTAGACCATAATAAGGCACTTAGTTTTGCTCAGTCCGCCGGAATCAATGACATTGATTTTACATCCAAAGGAGTTGATATAAATGGTGTCAACTACCACGATTATAAGGATGCGCTTCTTGTAAATGGCCAGTTGACTGTAAATAACCTGCTTGCTAATTCCAATGATAGTATAATCTGCTACCGATATGGTCAGAATCTCATGGAATCATTTAAAAAACATTGTGATGACCTTTTCCCTCGTATGTATAACGATGTTTTTAAGCTCAGCAGAGGTCCTGTTGCCAGGGCTGCTGCCAAGGATATATTTGCATCAATTACTGCAATGACACTTATTAATTATGACCAGAAGCTTATAGCTAAGGGAGAAAAGCCTGCATTCAGCTCAATAGCTGGCAAGCTTGATCCACAGGTAATTAAGAAGACGATTCTTTCAACCGACGCAGCCAAGGAATATTTCAAGGGTGCTGACAACATTTGTATGATAGCTTTCGTATCTGATGAAGCATTAAGAAATGACCTTGCCAAGAAGATTCAGCCTCAGTTCGCAATGAATATCCAGAAGGTTCTTCAGGATATGAAGAGTGGCGTTAAGACAACTGACAACAAGAACATTAACAATAAGACTAATGATAAGACTAGTGATAAGACTAACGATAATGCCAAGTCTAATGCTTCTAATCAGGTAAAGACTACAGGCAATTCTAAACATTAATAAAACTTAAAGGAGCGAATATATGGACGAACAGGAAAATGATTATCTCGCAGGCAGTAATAAATTCAGCAGCTTTGAAGAAGCCGAAAATAACAGTACTATTTCCGATAATGGATATAATGACGAAAGCCTTGACAGAATCAAGGACGCTTATTACAACCTGCTAAAGATGTACGGCTACCTGCATAAAGATGTCAATGATTACAAGGAGATTATCCCTGTTGATGAAGGTGTCAGCTTCTACTGTAACAATGCAGAATTAGGTAATGGTGCTTCTCATATTAATGCCTTAGTAAACGGCGGCTATATAGCATGCCAGAAAAACAGCCGCGTTATAATAATGCATGTGAATGAGAAGCCTGACCAGCCTAACACTGTTACTACCTCCGAGCCGGAGGATATGTTTAACAGTTCTGTTAAGCATATAAGAACTGAATTAGAAAGCGAGCTTGCCAAGGCTGGATCAAGATGGTCTGATTTTAAGGCAGTATTTGGAAATGATTCATCATTTAATTCTATATCAAGAAAACTGGCAAGAGCATATGAATTCAATCTGACTCCTGAGACTACTGCCGAAGACTACGAAGCCTACAGGAATGCATTTTCAGACATATGCAGCACCTGCGACACCTATTTTGCTTTCAAGGCTAAGGCTAAGAAGGAAGAGGAATATAACGAAACAGATAACCGTCGTATCAACTATGTAAAACATGTAAGGGATTTCTGTTCTAAGAAGGTTACGGAATTAAGCCTTATAGAGGATGCCCGCAAAACCATTAACAGATATAAGGATTATATAGACAATCCTGTAGCACTTTCACAGAAGATTGTTGAAAATGAGCAGGCTGCCGCTAAGTCTATCAGTGATAATGAACAGCTTCTTAATCCTACAGGCTATTTTCACGACAAGTATGCAAGTGATTATGCTGGTATGCCGGAAATACTGAATAATACCTTTATGGCTGCCTGCAATAAGGTTGAGAAAAGTATATATTCAGGCAAATCCTATATCTCTGTAGATGATTCAGATTCAGCTATAAAGATGATGGGCTCAATGATAGCCGCACAGATTATTAAGCATGAACAGGGGCTTAAGGGTGCTAAAATATTCACCTCTGCATTTACTAAAATGCCAGACCAGAGCGAGGCTGATTTTATTAAAAGCACTACAAAGATAATCACTGACTTAGGTACCTCTGCTATTAAGAATATTGCAGCCAGAAATGGTATCAGCTTCAGTCATGTTGTAGAGCATGGTGCCTTACCTTTCTCAAGGAAAGATTTGCTTCGTATTTTTGAAAATGCTGATATAACTGTCGAGGCAGAAGCTTTACGAAAAAAGGCCGTTCAACGCGAAGAGAAGCTTAAGGACAATATGACTACGCTGGATAATGATTTTGACACCAAATACAGCAATAAGAATATACCGGAGCTTATTACCGGTACCTTTAAGTCATCTTACAAAGACTTGCTCGAAGAGTTATCCAAGCCAGTCTTTGACATGGAGACTGCCAACCTTAAAGCCGCATATATGCTTGGTTCTGCATTTGCCGCTGATTATATTGCTACCGAGAAGAATCCGGACAGCAATATAATCCACAAATGTGGAGACAATGCAGCCTATTATACAGCTTATAATAAGCTTTCAAAGGATGACGAAGCCTATAAGGCTTATGCTGCAACTGTTAAAAAGGATATTCTTAATCTTGGAAAGTCAGCCCTTGAACTTACAGGCAGATTTGCTGACGCCAATTTAGATTATTCTATGAAAAATCCTTTGTATGATAAGAACAATATGATTAAGCTTCTTGAAGAAGTTGCTACCCGCAATATACATTTTTATGCTGAGCAGCTTACGAAAAATGCGTTATCAGACAAGTACATTAAAGCTAAAACCTTAAGCCGCGACCTTGAGGGACATTTCGCTTACAGTGTTTATTACCAGAATAATCCTACCGATGAATCTGACACTGTCAATTCATGGCTTAACAGGTTCGCGGTAAAGGGAATTGTTGAGCCTGTAAAGGCTCTGGAGAATCAGGCATTAACTGAAAATAAAAGCCTTGATGAATTAACCCTTGACAGAAATACTGCAGTCAGCATACTTGCCGAAGCTGTATTTAGCAGCACTCTGCAGTTGGAATTATTTGAAAGAACCATTGAAGAACCTGATGAATATCAATTCATCACTAAGCTTGCAGATGCTTATAAAAAAGGCGGTGAGAAAGAACTTGTAAAGGCACATGATACATTTATAAGAAAGATGTCTGCTGATGTTTCCCTTCTTAAAGAGCTTGATATAGCCGATAATATGGAAAACATAAAGGTCGGTGATTTTAAAAAAATCATCAGTGACAGCAGCAGAATATTCAAGTTCACCTATAAGCATTATCTTGATATACAATATAAGGATCCGGTTCAGACCTCTGCACAAGCTAAGGATGTATACAGCTTTGATACGCCTTTCGAGGCTTTCAAAATAATGGGCTTAACTTCCTCTAATGATTTAATGTCTGCATGTGCTGGCAATGCTGCAGCAGCTAAAACCGGTGAGGCTCTTTTAAAGCTATTTACATCATACCAGAATGGCTTCTTTACATTGGAGGGCAATGGTACAGGTGAAAAGCTCAATGACGCACAGAAAAAGGTTGCTGCTGACATTATTGTATCCATGACTATGATGAACCTTATCAAGGCAGATATGGATAACATTAATAAAGGCGGACAGCCGGGATTTAGTGCTTTAACCAAGCAGCTTGACTATAACCTGATAAGGACAGCAATCCTTAAAACTGATGGTATACAAAAGCAGTTAAGCGGCATTACCCATAAGCAGATCTGGATCTTTGTAACTAACGAGAAGGAAAGAAACAGACTCGCCCTGACAGTTGGCTCACAGGTTGGAGCTAATATCCGCAATATGCTTGACAAAAAGCGGACAGATGCCAATGTGCAGGCAGATGGTACTGCTAACAAGAAAGCACCTGACAAAAACGCTGCCGCCCAGAAATCTAACTAATTAAATAACATAAAGAAAGACATGGCAATCATTTTTGTTAATGACTGTCATGTCTTTTTTGAATGTGCTTATCGGCTATATCTGTTATTGTATCTCTCAAGCTGCCTGTCAAAAACATCCTCGCACCAGTCCGAACACAAAATTACAATTATCTCACCGATAGGCGCGCAAGCCCATACGCCACATTACAGTTATCTCACCAATAGGCGCGCCCAGCTTCGGCACTCTTTATCACTCCTTCGTACTCTTAGCTGCCTCCACGAACCTCTCAGCCCAACGCCTCCACGAACTGCTCTGCCCAGTGCTTCCACGACCACCTGACTCTGGCATACTCCACACCTCTTGCCGCCTTTTCCTTCATTGAATCCACATCAGCCACAAGCCCTTTAATCTTCTCTCCAAGATTTTCCAGCTCATTAAGGGAATAATATTCAACCCCTGAATCCGCAGGAATCTCACGCCTCATATAAGTGCTTCCATCTGTAATACTCACACACCCATTCATAAGTGCAAGCGGTGTCCTGTCATGCATTCCTGCCTTAAACCATGGAAGCTGGTTAATCGACAGACGCGCATTATTATATATCGCCGGAAGCTCACCATATGTTACCTCTCCGCAGTCCCTGACATGCTCCTTAATGAATGTCCAATCCTCCTTCATAAGAGCCTCCGCCTTTGTAAGAAAGGTATCCCAGTTATGTCCGTACAGCTTCACAGGCACATGATTTCTTATAAGCTGCACAACAATCTCCTGCCTTATTGCCGCCTGAATATAGACATCAGCCATGAAATTCTCCTGCAGCTTCTCGGCTGTCTGGACTCCGCTGATATCCGGATACATCTGCCTTACGGCTTCCTCCTGTGTAAGCTCCGGATTATCGAACAGTCTTTGTGTAAATGTATTAAAAAATTCAACATTTACACTTTCCTGCTTCTTTGCCTTAAAATACACCATATCGGGATCAGTATAAGACGCTGTGAATATCAGGTCATTTTCACGCATAGCATATGGCTTCAGCCCGCCCTCTGCCTGCTTTGCGGCAAGTGGAAGAACAATACACCTGTTGATATGCGGATAGGTTTCATCAATAAATCTCTTATGCTTCTCATCAAGACATATCACATTCATGTTCTTTAAAGGCACTCTCAGGCTGTCATGATGATAAAACGGATGGTCAAGAATATAATGCCAGACAGCTTTTCCGAGCCTGTCAAAGCAGTACCTTCCCGAAGCATCACATACCGCATCCAGCTTTGTATTAATATCAAATACATAATCAAAGGGCTGGGAGTCATACTCATCAGCCAGCGCACACAGCTTATCCTGCTGTGTGGCTTTATCTAATCTGATATGCATGACTTCCCAGCCCATAGCCTTTAATTCTTCACTTATACAGTCAATAAAGTAAGTTGTTGAGTCATAGCATATAGAACCATTACTTAAGAAAAGTATTCTATCTGACACAACCAATCAGCTCCTTAATATCTGCAACATTATTCTTTTCCATATATTCCCTGATTCCGTCAATAACCTTGATAGTTGTATATGGATCATTAAAATTCGCTGTTCCGACAGCTACAGCGCTTGCGCCAACCATAAGCATCTCAAGCGCATCCTCTGCTGTCCTGATTCCACCCATTCCGATAATAGGCAGCTTAACTGCATTAGCCACCTGATAAACCATTCTTACAGCAATCGGGTGAATGGCAGGTCCTGACACACCGGCAGTCTTGTTGGCAACTGCAAATGTTCTTCTGTTCACATCTATCTTCATACCTGTAAGGGTATTGATAAGTGAAACTGCGTCAGCACCACCAGCCTCTACAGCCTTAGCCATCTCTGTGATATCAGTAACATTAGGGCTCAGCTTCATGATAACAGGCTGCTTTGCAACCTTCTTAACTGCCTTGGTAATAGCCTCTGCCGAAGCCGGAACCTGTCCGAAAGCAATTCCACCCTCCTTGACATTAGGGCATGAGATATTGATTTCCAGAAGGTCAACAGGCTGTTCGCCAAGCTTTTCCACAGCGTCCACATAATCTGCCTCAGATTTTCCACACACATTTACTATAATCTTAGTATCGTACTGCTTAAGGAATGGTATGTCTCTTTTAACAAATGTGTCAAGTCCCGGATTCTGTAATCCTATGGCATTCATCATTCCACCGTAGGTTTCAGCAATTCTAGGTGTAGGATTGCCCGCCCATGGAATATTGGCAACACCCTTGGTTGTCACTGCACCAAGCCTGTTAAGGTCAACATACTCTCCGTACTCCATGCCTGAGCCAAATGTTCCGGAAGCAACTGTCACAGGATTCTTTAATTCAACTCCTGCAATATTTACTGACATATTAATATCACTCATTACAGTTCAACCTCCTTAACATTAAATACTGGACCTTCCTTGCACACTCTCTTATTCTTAACCTGTGAATGGTCGTCAATCTCCGTTGACTTACATACACAGGCAAGACATGCACCGATTCCGCACGCCATCTTCTCTTCTAACGAAACATAGCATGGAATATTTTTCTCAAGCGCATATGCCTTAATTGCACGAAGCATAGGAGTTGGTCCACATGCAAATATAACATCTGCCTCAACCTTTTCCTGCTTAACTGCGTCTAATACATTTCCCTTAGTTCCAACGCTTCCATCCTCTGTTGCAATATATACATCAGTATCAGCAACCGCCTCAAAATCCTCCTTAAGGAAGGTCTGGCTGTTTCTGTATCCAACCACAACATTCTTGTGGCAGTCTAATCTTCTTGCAAGCTCAAGCATAGGAGGAACACCGATTCCACCACCGAAAAGAATAGCTTTATCAAAGCTTCTGCCATCTGCCTTAAGCTCATCAGCTATCTTTTCTAAGTCATAACCATTGCCAAGCGGTCCCTGTATATCAAGATATTCTCCTGCCTTCAGCTTAGAAAACTCTTTCGTTCCCTTACCTGCAACCCGGAATACAATTCTTAACTTATTGTCCTCAACCTTGCATATGCTTATAGGTCTTGGCAGTAATCTTGAACCATCATTAGAATATACCGATACGAACTGTCCTGCCTTCGCTGCTTTGGCAATATCCTTTGTCTCAAACCATATCTCATAGACTCCGTCAGCAAGACAGGCTGCCTCAAGAATCCTCGCATTTTCTCTGTATGCCATATAATCTCCATTCTCGCATTTTTTATGTGAATTGTACGAAAATCTTTGATTTTCACAATTTATCTTATTTACCAAGTGCACCGTTGATATCCGCTATCATATCAAGTGCAGCCTGTCTTGAAGCCTCTCCGAAATTCTTCTCACCGAACTTCGCATACTGCTCCTTAGTATAAGCTGCAATAATTCCTCTTGAGCTGTTGACGATAGCACCAAGTCCGTCAGGATTGAAGAAATCAACAAGATCCTTGCCCTGTCCACCCTGTGCGCCATAGCCCGGCACAAGGATATATGCCTTAGGCATAACCTTTCTTAACACTCTTCCCATCTCCGGATAAGTAGCGCCGACAACCGCACCGACATTGCTGTAATCTCCGTCCATGCTTGCAGCTCCCCACTCATTAACCTTCTCACCAACTAATTCATATAATGGTCTTCCGTTAATAAGCTGATCCTGGAATTCCCCGCTTGAAGGATTAGAAGTCTTAACAAGAATAAATATACCTCTGTCCTGCTCGTTGCATACCTTGATAAATGGATTGATTCCGTCAGAACCAAGATAAGGATTAACAGTAGCGAAATCCTCATCAAAAGGTGTTATAGCCTTAGAGCCTACAGTAACCTTTCCAAGATGTGCCACTGCATAGGCTTCAGATGTTGAGCCGATATCGCCTCTCTTGACATCCCCTATGACAATCATGCCTTTCTCGTGGCAGTAATCAACAGTCTTCTTGAATGCCTTAAGTCCCTCAATTCCAAACTGCTCATACATAGCAATCTGTGGCTTAACAGCCGGAACGATATCATATATATTATCTACGATACATTTGTTATACTGCCATATAGCCTCTGCAGCTCCCTCAAGTGTCTCGCCGTACTGTTCAAATGCTGCATCAGCAAGATGCTTTGGAAGATACTTCATCATCGGATCAAGTCCTACAACTATAGGTGCATTAGTCTCCACAATCTTATCAACAAGCTTCTTAATCATTAATCTACTTCTGCCTCCTTAAATTATCACAAAATCACTTTATTCTATAACTTTGGAACTTCTCTTTCAACAAGAATTTCAGTTCCGTTATGGTCTGAATATACAACTCTTCCATTGACAATTGTATATAAAACCTTACCATACACATGCTTTCCCTCAAATGGCGTATTTCTTCCCATTGAAGCAAATCTGCTGCTGTCAATGTCATACTCCTCTGTGGGATTGACAACAGTAACATCAGCCACTTTTCCCGGCGCAAGCACTCCTCTGTCAATGCCGAGAATCTTAGCCGGATTATAGCTCATTTTCTCAACCATCTGTAACGGAGTGAGCACGCCTGTCCTTACAAGCTCTGTAATCGTGACAGGGACTGCTGTCTCAAGACCTACCACACCGAATGGCGCTTCCTCGAACGACCTTGCTTTCTCTGTCGGATGATGTGGTGCATGGTCAGTGGCTATAACATCAATTACGCCCTCTGCAAGCGCTTCCTTAAGCGCCTTTACATCATCTGCCCTTCGCAGCGGCGGGTTAATTTTAAAGTTCGCGTCGTCACCATTAACCGCCTCCTCTGTAAGTGTAAAATGCTGTGGTGCAACCTCGGCTGTCACAGGAATTCCCTGCTCCTTGGCTGTCTTTATAATAAATGCTGACTCCTTATTAGACACATGGCTTATATGAAGCCTTGCGCCTGTATTCTTTGCAAGAAGAATATCTCTTGCAACGATGACATCCTCAACAGCATCCATGATTCCGAAAAGCCCAAGCTCCTTGGCTCTCTCGCCGGCATTCATGACACCCCTTGCCGCAAGGTTGGTATCCTCACAGTGAGCAAATACAGGAATATCTACCTCTGCCGCCTGTCTCATGGCCTGTCTTGCAGTTCTCGCGTTCATAATAGTTCCGCCATTGTCACTGACTGCAATAGCACCCGCGTCCTTAAGCGACTCGAAATCCGTAAGATATACGCCCTCCTGACCTGCTGTCATGGCAGCTATCGTATACAGGTTAAGGTCAGTGACCTCCTCTGCCTTATCAGTCACATACTGCAGCATATCAACATTATCAATTACAGGCTTCGTATTAGGCATCATGCACACAGTCGTGTATCCGCCTCTTGCCGCAGCCCTTGAGCCTGTCCTTATAGTTTCCTTATGCTCAAGTCCCGGTTCCCTGAAATGTGCATTAAGGTCAACCAGCCCCGGCATAACCATACAGCCTGACGCGTCAATAACATCATCTGCCTGTGACTCGTCAATATTTTCTTCCATAGCCGCAATGAATCCGTCCTTAATAAGCACATCCATTACCTTATCTGTATTACTTGCAGGATCAAGCACTCTGCCTTCTTTAATCAGTATATTCATCCGCCCAATCTCCCTTCTAAGTTATTCTCCTCAAAAATACTGGCTGGTACAGGCTTTCCAAAATAATATCCCTGTATATAGTCCACGCCAAGACTTTTAAGCAGCTCGTACTGCTCCTTATATTCAACACCCTCAACAACTATCTTCGTTCCGATAGTCTTGGAAAGGTCAACTATAAGCTTAACAAATGCCTGTGCATAATCATCTTCTACGACATCATCAATAAATGTCTTGTCAACCTTAATGATGTCAAGTGGAAGCTGCTTTATGTAATTAAGTGAAGAGTATCCTGTACCGAAATCATCCAGTGCAATTCTAGGTCCCAGCTTCTTAAGCCCTGTGATAATTTCTAATACTCTCTGCATGTCGTTGATTGCAAAGGATTCTGTAATCTCAAGCACTATGTTCTTAGGATTAACTCCTGTCTTATCAAGAATCCTCTTAATATTCTCTATGACATCCTTCTGTAAAAGCTGTACCACAGACAGATTGACATTAACATAGAAATCCGGATGTCCATTGTCATTCCATAGCTTACACTGTCTGCAGGCTTTTTCAAGAACATAGTCACCAATCGAAGTGATAAGTCCAAGATATTCAGCAAGTGGTATGAACTCGCCCGGTCCCATAAAGCCAAGTGTTTTGCTGTCCCATCTTACAAGCGCCTCGCATGAGGTACACTCCTGTGTCCTTGCATTGACAACAGGCTGGTAGAACACCACGAACTCATCAATCTCATTGGAAATAGCCTGTCTCATGCTGTTCTCTATATCAAGCCTTTTAGCTGTTGAATCCTCAACCTCCCGGCTATAATAGGCATAACCATTCTTTCCAGACCTCTTAGCCTCATACATTGCAACATCAGCCATTCTTGTAATCTCATGCACATCAACACTGTTATCCGGAAATACTGCAATTCCCATACTCATGGTACAGAAATATTCAGTCTCCATAAGATACCACGGCTTATTGAAAATGTTCTTGATATTAGCGATTACTTTATTAATATCGTTGTATATCTCCGGTTCAATGATTATTACAAATTCATCTCCGCCCATTCTGTAGCAATGTCCCCGAAGCCCCGGAATTCCTGTAATTCCGGCTGCTATCTGCTGCAACAGGATATCGCCATACTGATGTCCAAGTCCGTCATTGATATGCTTGAAATCATCCAGGTCAATGAACATAACTGCGCCCTTTAATCCGGCCTTCTGCGTTCTCATTATGACCTTTCTTAAGTCAATCTCACATTTCATACGGTTATACAGTCCTGTAAGAAAATCATTATGTGCCTGATATTCAATCTTCTGCTGGTTCTTCTTTTTCTGGGTAATATCAACGGCTGTTGCCACGACAACATCACTTCCGTCAATCCATTCCAGCTCCGAGAACCTGACCTCAAACCACAGACCGGATTCCGTATTATACCGCTCCATAGGAGTCCCTATCCTGCCAGACACATCCCCATTCTGGAATACCTCCTGCAGGCACTCCTTAATAGTATCACGAACCTCACTCACATGGCCTGCCATATCATTTTCAAAAAGAATACTGCCGCTCTCCTTACTGCATACGATAATTCCCGAACCGATATTATCAAGAATCTTCTGTAAGACATCATAAGAGGATATGAGTGAATTGTTAATCACCTTGCTCTGTGCAATGCTGTGTATAATCATGGCGGCATCCCCTATGTACTGTACGCATCCTTCCATATCCTGTACATCTTCGCTGTCTCCTGTAATTAAAAGATACATTGCCCTCTCATTATTGATAAATATTGGAACCGTTACGCATACTGCTGCACCGCACAGCTTTAGCTTTTCCTTTTCCTCCTCCGTTGCACTGCTGTATAATGTCACCTTCAATTCATCATCATACAGGCAGTTCCTGCTGATATCCTCCGTATCCAGCCGCCCACCTATTCCAGTTCCAGCTTTCGCTTCTGCTATGGTATGCATGCTCCTTCCATCAGCACCTATCTGCATTATGAGTGCATTCTCAGCATGAAGCTTTTCTACGATTTCTCCAAGAATATTCTTGGAAATCTCAACAAATGTTCCTCTGTCCCCCAGCATATGTATAATCTGCGATAACTCCAGATTAACTGTTTTACTTCCGCTCAAAGCTCTCCTCCGGTAATACATAAATCTAACAATATTATAGCCTATTACATGCCTTTTGGAAACCGGTTTTTTAATTTCACAGATAATTAATTGTTTTATGTCCGTAAGGATGTTATTATATTTTTAAATAAATTATTTATGAGGGTTATCTATGGATATTATTAAATTCAACACAACATTAAAGGCTTCCGGAAAGGATTATACCAAGATTGTATTCTGGAACAGATTTATAAGAAACCCACTTGAGCTTCTGCTGTCATGGGTTCCCGCAATTGTATCAGCCGTACTTTTATGTACGCACCATTATTCCAGCTTTCTGCTGATTCTTTATGCCGTATGCTGGTTTTATCCAATATATATATTCGGCTACCAGTTCAGGTCCAGTGTCAATTATCATCTGAAGCACAGGGATCCGTCAGAGGAAGCCCCATGTACAATAACTCTTATGGATAATTCCATTATGGCAGAGATTCCGGAGCATAACCTCGTATATACATATGAGTGGAACCAGTTTACTAATGTTTATAACAAATTCGGCTACTACATGCTATTTAATAAAGGACGCATGATTGTCATGCTCAACCAGAAGGATATGCCCGAAGCCGTGAAAAAGGCAGTTCCGGCATATATCAAGTCCCATGTTGACCGAAACATTTGTAAAATCAGTTTCTAATCTGCTATATTGGCGCAGGATGATTTTCCCGTATGCAAGACGGAGGAAAGAGGCGTAGCGGTGGCTACGGTGATTGACGACAACGCTGCATATGAGCAATCAGACAAGTCAATATGGCAGTTATTGGCACAAAATGATTTCCTTGTATGCAAGACGGAGGAAAGAGGCGTAGCGGTGGCTACGGCGATTGACGACAACGCTGCATATGAGCAATCAGACAAGTCAATATGGCAGTTATTTAGAAATTTCTGTACTATAACAAAAAGGCGCTTCAACCGTTAAAAGTTGAAACGCCTTTTATTATTCTTGAATTACCTGTGACTATCTTGCAAGCCAGCCGCCATCAACAGCCAGTGTAAATCCATTGACATAATCAGATGCAGATGAAGCAAGGAATACAACCGCTCCCATCATATCCTCAGGAGTTCCCCAGCGTCCTGCCGGAATTCTGTCAACGATAGCTTCATTTCTGTCAGAATCACTTCTTAACTGTGCTGTGTTGTTGGTTGCCATATATCCCGGTGCAATAGCATTGACATTGATATTGTGGCATGCCCACTCATTACACATAGCCTTGGTAAGTCCCATTCCAGCGCTCTTGCTTGCTGTATATGAAGGAACTCTGATACCGCCCTGATATGAAAGCATAGAATTGATGTTAATTATCTTACCACCCTGTCCCTGCTTGATGTACTGCTTAGCAAATGCCTGGCTTAAGAAAAACAGCATCTTCTGGTTAACCTGAATAACGCTGTCCCACTCTTCCTCTGTGAAATCAATAGCGTCATTTCTCTTGATAATTCCTGCATTGTTGACAAGAATATCAACTCTTCCATAAGCTGCAAGTGCGCCATTAACAATAGTCTCTATAGCTGCCATATCTGAAAGGTCTGCTATAACCTCTGTAAATTCTCCACCGTCAGCCTCAATAAGCTTCTTAGTATCCTCGCAGGATCTTCTTGCAGCACCTACAACCTTCGCACCTGCCTGTGCAAGCGCAACAGACATTCCCTGTCCAAGTCCTGTGTTGGCACCTGTTACAACTGCAACCTTTCCATCCAGTCTGAATGCATCAATAATAGACATATTTCCTCCTCCTTTAATTAAATCCTATAATATTGTTAGCTATCTTATATCCCTGCTTGGAAACCCATCTTCCCGCAGCAGTAGGTATATTAACAGACCAGCCTAAAAGACTGTGTCTTAGCTTCTTATAAAGTGTCTCATCCTTATCCTTGGCATACTGCCAGAGCTCCTTTTTCTTCTCAAGATGCTCCTTTTCCCCAGATACGATTAAGAATATAGACGAAACCTCCATCATAATTCTCAAGTAATTAACCATATATTTCCTGCAGTTCATATTCTGCGGATTCTCAGTAAGGAATGAATCAATCATCCTTTTCGTAACAGAAAGCTGCTGGTCAATCCTTGAAATCATGACACTCTCATTAACCGACTGGTCATCCCTGCCGATAAAATATCTGTAGAAATTAGTATTAACATAATACATCTTCTCGACATGTGGAAGCGGCTCGAATACAAATATGTTGTCAACATAAAATGTATGCTTAGGAAGCTGCAAGCCACAGTCCTTTAAAAGCTGCGTCCTGTACACAACCGTATGCATAAGAATATACTGATCCAGCTTGAAATCCCTCATGTTAATGTCATCCCATGTAAACATCTGCTCTACAGGGAACACATTTTCATAGTGGATAACCTTCTTTCTCTTAGCTCCGACCTTTTCATACACATAGTTGGCAATAACCATATCAGGCTCGCTGCCCTCTTCAAAGCTTCGTAATGTATCAAGCATTTTCTTATAGCTTCTGGCATCCACCCAGTCATCACTGTCAACTACCTTGAAAAATTTCCCAGTGGCATTCTGAAGACCAGTATTGACTGCCTCGCCATGACCGCCATTCTCCTGATGTATTGCCTTGACAATTCCCGGATATTCTTTCTCGAAACGCTTAGCAATCTCTAATGTATTATCCTTTGTTGAGCCATCATCAACAATTATAACCTCAACCTCGTCCCCTCCGGCAAGCACCGTATTAATGCAATGCTCCATATACTCTGCAGAGTTGTAGCATGGTATTGCAAATGATAATAATTTACCCATTATATTTCTCCTTTACATTCTGTCAGGGCATTCAATAGCCAGTAAATCAATGCACTGCTCAAGAACGCTCTTGGTAAGACTTATAAGGGCAATATAGCTGGCTTTTTTCGACTCATCTTGTTCTGAAAGTATCTTGTTATTATGGTAAAAGCCGTTAAATGCATTCGATACCTCATATATGAACTGGCATATCTTATGTGGTGCATTATCCTTATACGCTCCATCAATCACATCAGCGAACTTGATTAAAGACAGTGAAAGATTCTTCTCGCTTTCCTCTGCCGCACCCATAATCTTAAGATTGCCGGTATCTCCACCATTTTCTGTATATTTGTTAAGAATCGACTTAATTCTTACGATTGTATAAAGAATGTATGGACCTGTATTACCCTCAAAGGATGAGAATTTCGCAATATCAAATACATAATCCTTAGAAGCCTGATTAGAAAGGTCGCCATATTTCAGGGCTGCAAGTCCTACTATCTTGGCTGTATTCCTTGCCTCTGCCTCTTCTACTGTCCTGTTAGATACAATCTTTTCATATATGGCTTCATCAATATCAGCTATAAGATGCTCAAGTCTCATGACACCGCCCGAACGGGTCTTGAATGGCTTGCCATCCTTGCCGTTCATGGTACCAAAGCCTACGAATCTCATATCTGCATCAGGTGACACAATTCCAGCCTTTTTAGCTGTCCTGAACACCTGTGTAAAATGTAATTCCTGTCTCTTATCCGCAAGATAAATATATGTATCAGGATGATAAAGCTTTTCTCTCTCAACAATAGTTGCAAGGTCAGAGGTTGCATAAAGTGCAGCTCCATCTGACTTTCTTACGATACATGGAGGAAGCTCCTTCGTGTCGCCCTCCTGCTGTATATCTACAACTGTAGCACCCTGGCTTTCATAAGCGATTCCGTCAGCAACCATCTTATCAACCATCTCATCTATATATGGCTGTGCGTCTGACTCGCCCTTCCATAAGTCAAAATGTACATTAAGATTATCATAATTCTTCTTAAGGTCAGCCTTGGAAACCTTCATGATATGCTGCCATATTGCGCGGCATGCCTTATCACCGCTCTGCAGCTTAAGTGTAGCCTCATGCGCTCTTTTAGCAAATGCTTCATCCTCCTTAGACTTGGCTGAAGCTGCCGGATATATTTCTTCAAGCTCTGAGATTGTAAATGGTGCTTCCTCTGGGTACTCACCTGTGAAATTCTCATCGAAGTAAGGAAGCTCCGGCTTTCTGTCTCTTAACTCTTCTATGATAAGTCCCATCTGAAGACCCCAGTCTCCAAGATGTACATCACCGATTGTCTTATTTCCAACAAATGTGTTGATTCGCTTAACACTTTCGCCGATAACCGCTGACCGCAGATGTCCTACATGTAAAGGCTTTGCTGCATTAGCTCCGCCGTAATCCACAATAACAGTCTTTTCCTTATCAGCATTAACATATCCGAATTTTTCTGCCGCAGACATCTCATTAAGATATCCGGCAAGATAATCCTCCTGTATATTCATGTTGATAAATCCCGGCTTAACGCTCTCAATCTTAGAAAACATCTTATTATCTGCAAGCTTTGCAACAACCTCGTCAGCAATCATAAATGGTGCTTTCTTATAGGCTTTAGCTGCTGCCATTGCTCCATTACACTGGAATTCACACAGGTCAGGTCTGTTAGAAACTGTAACTTTCGCATATGCCTCATCATATCCGCATTCCACGAATACATTTTTAATCTCATCAGTAATTAGTTCTATAATTGTCTTCATATTTTCCACCTTTTACAATATCTAATAAACCACCTTTATAAGAAATAGTCCGTAGCTCTCTGCCGGAAGCGACATCTGGACATTCTCACCGTCAAGACATCTCTTCACATCCTCTGGCTTCTTAAGACCATTACCGGCATCCAGCAGCATTCCAACCATGTATCTTGCCATGTTATGGAGGAAATCATCTGCTTCTATCCTTATATAGGCTCTTGTCCCCTCATATTCCACATTAATCCTTTTAATAGTCCTTTCAGTGCTCTTACTCTTCTTCGCTGTAGTAAATGCCCTGAAATCATGCTTTCCCTCGAAATATCCGGCAGCCCTTCTCATGGCATCAAAATCCGGCATATCGAATGTATGATAAGCATATTTTCTCCTGAATACATTAGCTACATTGCCTGTATCCAGCCTGTACTCATATATCTTAGACTTTGCATTAAGCTGGCTGTGAAACCTTTCGTCTGCTTCTGTCACAGAAAGGACAGCGATATCACGCGGAAGATATCTGTTAAGATAATTCTTAAGCTCTATTGCCTTAACACTTTTCTCAAGCTTGAAATTCGCAGTCTGGCAGAGTGCATGCACGCCCTTCTCTGTTCTTGAGCCGACATACATATCTACGGTTTCTCCGGTCATTCTGCTTATTATCTCACACAGCTTATATTCTATGGTATTCGTGCCGGCATCCTTTCCTAATCTCTGCCAGCCGTCATATCTTCCGCCATCATATTCTGCTTCTATACGGTAATTATACATTATTCGTCTTCCAAAACCTTTTCTATTGTATTAGTAATCACTGCACTGTCAAATGGCTTCTGTATAAAGTCAGCCGCACCTCTCTTCAATGCCTCAACCATATTCGTCTTCTGTCCGGCAGCAGTTACCATAATAACCTTAGCAGCCGGATCAATCTCCATAATCTCTTTTACAGCCTCAATGCCGTCCATGACAGGCATTGTGATATCCATAGTAACAACATCAGGCTTATAAAGCTTATACTTTTCTACGCCCTCTGCTCCATTAACTGCTTCAGATACAATCTCATGACCTGCATCTTCAAGCATATTTCTCAAAAATTTTCTTGATGTCTTAGAATCATCTACTATTAAAACTTTTGCCATAACTATTCTCCTTATTATGCTGAAAGCTGGATTTTATTATCAGCAGCCATTAATATCTTAAACACATTATTTCCCATATTAAATGTCACAACATAGAAGCCATCCTCTGCTGTAACCTCTGTATTCTTATAAAATACCGGTGGATGAAGAGTCACCTCAACATCCTTCTCACCAAGCCTTGTCGCATACGCGCCATTAATAACATTAATAAATTCGCACAATGCATCATATGCATCTGCATCAAATTCCCTGATGTCCTCCTGTGCAAATGTGGATGCAACCTTCAGAAGCTCCTTGTCATCTCCTGCTATGCCAAGAAACACATCAATGTCTCCATCCATAATCTGACATCCCATGAACTCACCTCTGTAAGCCCTTTCAAAATCAATATGGTCAAGTTCTATATCGCCATCCACGAACCTGCCCAGACTCTTAATAGCACACTGCATCTGTGTCTTGTAATAATCATTGCCCATGTTTAAAAATGTCTCTACAAGCCTGTCTGTGTCGCCCTGTCTTATTACCTGCAGCTCATCATCAGTGAATACACTGCCTGTATGGTTCTTTGCGATATATCTGCCGAGTATTCTGTCTTTCATATGCTTCTCTCCTTCTCGCTAATCTGACGCCCCCAAATATACCCTGTTCATACACATTAATACTCAGTCCATTATACATCATATAGTTATTCAATATCAATAATTTCACAATAATTTCCCATAATGTGAAAAAAACAGTAACTGTTCAGAGCCAGCCTCCAGAACGCTTCGCATTCTGGAGGTGAGGCGTATCCGCCAAATAAAATTTCAAAATCATCCATAGGAATGCAAGCATTCTATGGATGATTTATGAAATTTTGCTTGGCTCTGAACAGTTACAAAAAACACCCGGTCAGCAGGTGCTGCCCGGATGTAGATTCTATTCCTGATTACTTATCTTCAACTGAGTAGTTAGGAGCTTCCTTAGTGATATGGATATCATGTGGGTGGCTCTCTCTTAAAGCTGCTGAAGACATCTTAATGAACTGTGCTGTCTCCTGAAGTACTGGAATTGCAGGTGCACCGCAATATCCCATTCCTGAACGAAGACCTCCCATAAGCTGGAAGATTGTATCCTCAACAAGTCCCTTATAAGCAACTCGTCCTTCAACACCCTCAGGAACAAGCTTCTTGGCACCAGTCTGGAAATATCTGTCCTTGCTTCCGTTCTCCATGGCAGCGATAGAACCCATTCCTCTGTATACCTTATACTTTCTTCCCTGGAATAATTCAAATGTACCAGGAGCTTCATCACAGCCTGCAAGAAGACTTCCTAACATGCAGACATTACCACCTGCTGCTATAGCCTTAACGATATCTCCTGAATACTTGATACCACCATCAGCGATTACTGGAATGCCATACTTCTTAGCTTCTGCATATGCATCCATAACTGCTGTAACCTGTGGTACACCGATACCTGCAACAACTCTTGTAGTACAGATAGAACCAGGTCCGATACCAACCTTGACAGCATCTACACCAGCCTCGCATAAAGCCTTGGCTGCTGCGCCTGTTGCAATATTACCAGCAATAACCTGAAGGTCAGGGAATGCTGACTTAATCTCCTTAAGAGTTGTGATAATATTCTTAGAATGTCCATGTGCTGAATCAATAACGATACAGTCAACACTTGAATTAACAAGAGCCTGGACTCTTTCCATAACATTTGCAGTAATACCAACTGCTGCACCTGCAAGAAGTCTTCCCTGTGAATCATGTGCTGATGCCGGATACTTAACACTCTTCTCGATATCCTTGATTGTGATAAGTCCCTTTAACTTGTAATCGTCATCTACGATAGGAAGCTTCTCTTTTCTTGCCTTGCCTAATATCTTCTTGGCTTCCTCAAGAGTAGTTCCTACTGGTGCTGTGATAAGATTCTCGCTTGTCATGCACTCCTTGATTGGTCTGTCGAAATGCTCCTCGAACTTAAGATCTCTGTTAGTGATGATACCTACAAGCTTTCCGTTATCATCTGTGATAGGAACACCAGAGATTCTGAACTTACCCATAAGGTCATTGGCTTCCTCTAATGTATTATCAGGATGTAAGAAAAATGGATCTGTGATAACACCATTCTCTGAACGCTTAACCTTGTCTACTTCCTCTGCCTGGGCTTCTACTGACATATTCTTGTGGATGATACCGATACCACCCTGTCTAGCCATTGCGATTGCCATTCTGTGTTCTGTAACTGTGTCCATACCTGCACTCATTAAAGGAATATTAAGCTTAATATTCTTAGTGAGCTGTGTTGATAGGTCAATCATGTTAGGTGTAACTTCTGAATACTGTGGAACTAAAAGTACGTCGTCAAATGTAATGCCTTCACCAATAATTTTACCCATTTTGCTAAAATCCTCGCTTTCTGTTGTGTTTTAATTAAATATATAGAAAAAATCCGAATAACTAAAAAATTAATCCGGATGTTTCTACATGTAATTGCTCATAGCCATGCCGTCACAATGCTGGCTCTGAACAGTTACATCATTTTATAAATATGTTACAAGAGAATATAGCAAAACTGCCGGTAAAAGTCAAATATTTTTTACGACACAATTTTATGTAACTGTTCAGAGCCAAGCAAAATTTCAAAAATCAGACATGGAATGCTTGCATTCCTATGGATGATTTTGAAATTTTATTTGGCGGATACGCCTCACCGACAGAATGCGAAGCGTTCTGGAGGCTGGCTCTGAACAGTTACATTTTTACAAATGTGAGACTCCGTTTCCTACAGCGCTCACAATTGCTTCTTTCATTGAAGCATCCGGAAGCATGAACAGTCTAACCATCTCGTTGCTGTCATTCTCATAGGTGTATATTACAATGTCCTCCGGATCATCAACTCCCGATGAACAATTGTAAGTCCTTAACTGCTGCCTTGCCTTTCCAAGCGCCTCCTGGCTGTTTACCTTAGCAACCAGCACTGCTCTTGTAAGGTCAAAGCTTCCTACATTTTTTCTTACTGATTTAGCCATAATCTTATCTATTGTAAGACTTCCGTCAACATAAGAGTATTCATATTCCGCGTTATAATACTCGAATACGAATACAGTAAAGAATACAAATACAACAAGCACCACTACGCCTAACCAGCCTGTCTGCACAATCGTTGTTGCAGCCACAAGACATGCTATCACAAGTATTATTCTGTAAAAAACCGAAATCTTAGGAGCAGTAACCTTAACAATCTGCTCAACTGTTCCTTCTATCATAACCCGATAACCTTTCTTTTAAAGCAATATGCCCGGCGGGAAAATCCCCACCGGGCTGTATGTTTTATTATATTGTGGAATTACATCATTCCGCCCATGCCTGCGCCACCTGCCTGCATAGCTGGTGCATCCTCCTTAATGTTAGCAACAACTGATTCTGTTGTAAGAAGTGTTGAAGCAACGCTTGTAGCATTCTGTAATGCACTTCTTGTAACCTTAGCCGGATCAAGGATACCAGCCTCAATCATGTTGACATACTCTTCCTTGTATGCGTCAAAGCCTGTGCCAACCTCTGACTCTCTTACCTTATTGATGATAACTGCGCCTTCAAGACCTGCGTTATATGCAATGTGGTATAATGGAGCTTCAAGTGCCTTTAAAATAATCTGTGCACCAATCTTTTCATCTCCGCTGAGTTCCTTAACAAGCTCTGCAACCTTCTTAGAAGCGTGGATATAAGCAGAACCGCCACCTGATACTACACCTTCCTCAACAGCAGCTCTTGTTGCATTAAGGGCATCCTCCATACGGAGCTTAGCTTCCTTCATCTCTGTCTCTGTTGCAGCACCAACTCTGATAACAGCTACACCACCTGCTAACTTGGCAAGTCTTTCCTGTAACTTCTCCTTATCAAATTCTGATGTTGTCTCTTCAAGCTGTGCCTTAATCTGTGCAACTCTTGCATCGATATCTTCCTTAGCGCCCTCGCCATCTACGATAACTGTATTCTCTTTCTGAACCTTAACAGACTTAGCTCTTCCAAGCATATCCATTGTTGTATCCTTAAGTTCAAGTCCAAGCTCTTCTGAAATAACCTGTCCACCTGTAAGGATTGCGATATCCTTAAGCATTTCTTTTCTTCTGTCACCATAGCCAGGAGCCTTGACAGCTACTACATTGAAGGTTCCTCTTAACTTATTAACGATAAGTGTTGTAAGAGCCTCACCCTCAACATCCTCTGCAATGATAAGAAGTTTAGCACCGCTCTGTACAATCTGCTCAAGAACAGGTAAGATTTCCTGGATATTAGAAATCTTCTTATCTGTGATAAGGATATATGGATTATCAAGTACTGCTTCCATCTTATCCATATCTGTTGCCATATATGCTGAAATGTATCCTCTGTCGAACTGCATACCTTCAACAAGGTCAAGCTCTGTCTTCATTGTCTTAGATTCCTCGATTGTGATAACACCATCCTTAGAAACCTTCTCCATAGCGTCAGCTACCATCTCGCCTACTGATTCATCACCTGCTGAAATAGCTGCAACCTTAGTAATCTGATCCTTGCTTGTTACATTCTCGCTCATGCCTGCAATAGCTTCAACAGCACAATCTGTAGCTTTCTTCATTCCCTTTCTTAATACGATTGGGTTAGCACCTGCTGCAAGGTTCTTCATACCTTCGTTAATCATAGCCTGTGCAAGAACAGTTGCTGTTGTTGTACCATCACCGGCTACATCATTAGTCTTGGCTGCTACCTCTTTAACAAGCTGTGCACCCATGTTCTCGAATGCATCCTCTAGCTCGATATCCTTAGCAATAGTAACACCATCGTTAGTGATAAGTGGTGCACCATAAGACTTATCAAGAACAACATTACGTCCCTTAGGTCCGATTGTTACTCTTACTGTATCAGCTAACTTGTTAACACCTGCCTCTAAAGCCTTTCTTGCGTCAATTCCATATTTAATTTCCTTTGCCATAATTACTGCCTCCTAACAAACCAATATACTTATATATTTCAAAACTCTATAATCACTGATTACTCAATAATAGCAAGAATGTCTGACTGCTTTACAATGATAAGATTCTCATCCTCATCAAGCTTAACCTCTGTTCCAGAATACTTAGAATAGATAACCTTATCACCAGGCTTAACCTGCATAACAACTTCCTTGCCATCAATAACTCCGCCAGGTCCTACAGCAACAACCTCTGCCTGCTGTGGCTTTTCCTTAGCCTGTCCTGGAAGGACGATTCCTGATTTAGTAGTTTCCTCTGCAACTAATGCTTTAATTACAACTCTGTCTCCTAATGGTACTAATTTCATTATATATTCCTCCATTCCGCTGTCTACACATAAGAGTGAACCCTTCATGGCAGCTTTTTAATTTCTGTTAGCACTCATTCTTTTCGAGTGCTAACCACCACTGCACATAATGTAACACTTCATGCTTTTATTTGTCAACAGCTAATTCAAATATATTATACTTTTTAGAATTTATTAATTATTTCACGCCCATTTTAACAGATTTTCCATAGTAGAACAGATACTGCTGCGCGAATCCGCCAAGCTCCCCGAACTGTTCCTTTGCAAATGCGGCAATCTTATCCTTAGGCGTATCCACCCCGTCAAAATACATTGTCTCCATTATCCTTTTTATCCACACATCCACCGGAAATGCTTCCTTTTTTCCAAGCCCGAACAGACTCACACAGTTAGCAACCTTTTCCCCGACACCCTTTATCGTCATAAGCTCCCTGACACAGGAATCATAATCCATGCCCCTAAGCTCCTTCTCATCAAACTGTCCTGCCACATTTCTTCTTATTGCATCCATGATATAAGGCGCACGAAAGCCTGTCTTTAACCTTTTAAAATCCTCTTCGCTGGCGCCCGCGAGCTGGTCTATTGTTGGAAATGTGTACATATCCACTCCACCGAAGCTTCCCTTGTATGTACCAAATTCCGCTGATATATCCGCAACAATCTTTTTAATATGTGGTATCTGCTTATTCTGCGATATAATAAATGATATAAGTGTCTCAAAGAATTCCTGGTTAAGAATCCTCACTCCCCACATGCTTTCAACCGCATCCTTTAATTTATCATCCTTTTCCAGCAGCCTTTCCTTGACTGCCGAATAATCCCTGTCCATGTCGAAATAATCTTTCCACACATTTACATATCCAGTCTCATCCGTATCATAGAATATTACCGTATCCCCCTGCTGTGCGACATGCACAGCCTCTCCCTTTGCAGCCAGCACATAATCCTCTTCACCCAGCTTTATAAAATGAAAGCACTGTCCGCATTCGAGCGTCTGTGCAAGGTCAAAATCCTTAACATTTTTTACCTGATAATCTGTCATAATTCCTCCTTGTATTTGTAATCAACCCGTTATACAATTGTAATCACACATATTAATTAATTGACAGGAGACAACACATGAAGTTCAGTAAATATTGGGCGTCTCTTTTAGCCGTAACAATATTAGCAGCCTCTCTTTACGGATGCAGCATTCCATTTACAATTGATAATACATCTGATAATTCTTCAGAAATTTCATATATCCCCTTTGATAACAAAGCAGCAACAACTGAAGATATAATTCAGTTTATAATACAATCCATGGGAAATAACAATAACGAATGTGATATTTTTGTCGCTGATGAAAATCTGATAGATGCCAATGAATGGCTGACACAGATTAGCGGAATAGAGCAGATAAAGTGTGAATACCGCCGCGTAAGGGACGGCTATAACATGGTGATAACCTATGACTGCTGGGATAACTATGCAATTATCAAGGCATACAGCTCTGATAATACCTCACAGCTCAACGACCGCCAGCTTGAATTATATAACAAATATGTTGAAATCCTTTCAGAGGTCACCTCTGAACAGAACAGTGATTACGAGAACGAGCTTGCAATCCACGATTATCTTGTATCACATATAACCTACATTGATAATGGCGGCTCAACCTTTAATGCCTACGATGCCCTTATTAATGGTGAGGCCGTCTGCAGCGGATACACTGAAAGCTTCAAAACATTTATGGATATGCTCGGCATCGAGAATTACACTCTGTCAGGCATAGCCGGCGGCCAGCAGCATATATGGAATGTTGTAAAGCTGGGTGATGACTGGTATCAGGTCGATGTCACATGGGATGATCCTGTTGGCTCTACATCGGAATATATTGACCATGGATACTTTAATATTTCAGATGCCGATATGGCTATCGACCACAGTTGGGAATCGGCTGTAAACACAGCCAATCCGGCGGACGGATATATATATACCTATCCGGTACAGGCTGGTCTTCCGGTAATCAGTTCACAGAAGGAATTCGATAATTATATGCTTAGGTGCATCCGCAACAGGCTCCAGCATATAGAGTTCACAACAACCGCTGACCTTGACATCAAATCAGCGGCAGCCAATGCAGGAACGCAGTTATCCTACGCATATAAAACAACCAGCCGGACTGATTACACGCTGTATTCTGTGACATTCACTTACTAAGCATAAGAGGCTGTGAAATGAAAAAAGAATAGTCCCGAAAGCAGCATTATATAGTAAGGCTAAGATACGACATGTTTAGTATGATAAAACATGAAACATAACCATTGTTGTATAGATGAAGAACTTCCGTTTGATTGAAGCTCGTAAAAATGGTGGTCGTTAAATCGACCACCACAAAAAAACAAAAAACTTACTCACATTACTTGACAAACTCTTTATCTGTTGTTCTTTTTTATCTGTTACTCTTCTTTAATCCGTTATTCTTTTTATCTGTTATTCTTTTTTATCCGTTATTCTTTTTTTCTGTTATTCTTTTTTCGTTACTCTTTTATCTGCTATTCTTTTTTTATCCGTTATTCTTCTTTATCCGTTATTCTTTTTTATCCGTTATTCTCTTTATCTGTTATTCTTCTTTCCCGGTTCATCCGCTATATATGAGCCATCCTTTATCATTGCACGCACAAGAGAATCCTTGGCATTCTTCCATGGCTCGTCGATATATTTATGGTCGAACTTATTAATGAACCACTCAACATCATCTCTCACACGCTTCATATTTTCAATATACAGGCTGTTAGTCGTCTTAATGAACTCCTCTGCCATATCACCCTTTAAGCTGTTAGCCGCGCGCTCTATAAGAATTCCGTAATGCTTCGTACAGAAGCCCTTACATTCTCTGAACTTCTGTCTGAAATCACCGTCATGCTTATACATATGGAATATAGTATCCAGATATCTTTCAAATGTGTCCTCAATCCTCTCACACACAAAGCATGTGCCCTCAAGCTGCTCTGTATATGCTGTCACAGCCGGCTTATCAGCCTTCTTAAACATTGACCTGCCTGCCACTTTACCATCCTGTAAGCCTTCAATGTCATTAATCACTCTGTCAAGATGTGTCTTCATGACAAGCGCAAACCCAAGCCTGTTCTCACAGTCGTAGACCTTTTTTAAATGCTTCTGGCAGAACCCTTTTTTATCTGTCATGGCTCTTATGTCATCTTCCATATAACTAGGTCCCATAGTATAAGCAACTGCGTCATCCTCAAGTGACTTATACATTGAACAAATCGGACATTCGCAGTCTGATGAAAATGCATCATTTACAGGTATTGTATATATTTTTTCTTTCATGGGTACTCCTTTAACCAATGTGCTTATCCTTTTAATTAACTTTTTAATTAACCTTTAAATTCCGGATTATATGCATAGAAATTCTTAGAATCAAGCTTGCTCTGTATGATTGACAATGCCTCACCGAATCTCTGGAAATGCACAATCTCTCTTTCCCTTAAAAACTTCAACGGATCATAAACATCCGGATCATCGCGGCATAGCCTTATCAGATTATCATAGGTTGATCTTGCTTTCTGCTCTGCTGCCATATCCTCCACAATATCAGTTATTGCATCTCCCTTTGACTGGAATTCACTGGCACAGAAAGGCACACCACCAGCCGCCTGCGGCCATACACCTACCGTATGGTCAACATAGTAAGCCTCGAAAGGCGTTCCCTTTATCTGCTCCATTGTGAGATTTCTTGTAAGCTGGTGAACCATTGTACTTACCATCTCGAGATGTCCTAACTCCTCTGTTCCGATATCCGTCAGAAGCCCGGCAGTCTCCCTGTATGGCATGGAGTATCTTTGTGACAGATACCTCATGGATGCGCCAAGCTCGCCGTCTGGACCACCATATTGCGAGATAATCATAGCCGCCAGTGTAGGATTACAATTCTTTATGTTGACAGGGTACTGAAGTCTCTTCTCATAATTCCACATATCACATACCTCCCTTGTATTCCCACGGCATAGGGGTTGCCACCCACATCCAGTAGTTATCATTCACCATGTAATCCATGCTGAGAGGTCCGTAATAATCCGAATAATTTTTCATGAACTGTACATATTTGTCTTTAGTCTCTGCATAATATTCAATAGCTGCAGAATCATCAGGATGAGTATCCAGATAAAGCATAGTCTCAACAAGCGCAAAGCCCAGCTCATAAATATTCTGCATCATCATAGCCTTTTCATTTTTAATATTACTACAACAATTCATGACCTGCCTCCTGTAAATGGTTTATCAAGCACAGAAAACAAAGTCCCCCGCATAAGAGCCCGCGAAGGCTCATATATGTCGTCCCAGCGCTGCCAAGGCACATAGCACATAGCCGGAACCAGTTCATTCATCATCATAAAAGCTCCATATACAAGTATCACTACAGTATATGAAACAGCATTCTTATTGTTGTATGTCCTAATATAAGAACTGTGTTGGAAAACCCGTTCAAGCGAAGCGCGTTGTTTTCCAGCACCGTAATAAGCTTTGTAGATAGCGGCATTTACACCCGCTAAGCGCAGTATTCATGAGAGCATAGGCATAGACAGATACTGCGCCGGAAACACCTCTTTTGCGGATGTACACACACCTCTATTCACCTTAGTAAGCCATAACCTCATGCCCATCCTCTGTCACAAGCACCATTATTTCCCACTGTGCAGAGTATGAGTCATCATCTGTATATATCGTCCAGTTATTGCCCTCGTCTATGTATATGTCAGGAAGCCCTGCATTAATCATCGGCTCGATTGTGAACACCATTCCCGGTGCCATTACCATTCCAGTTCCCTTTTTGATTACATAGCTGACAAATGGTGTTTCATGGAACTCCAGACCTATTCCATGTCCGCCAACTTCCCTTACCACTGAATATCCGTTAGCTTTGGCATGTCCACTGATTGCCGCCGCAACATCACCGAGATGTCCCCATGGCTTTACCTGTGACAGTCCGGCTTCTACGCATTCCTTAGCGACATCTACCAGCTTCTTATGCTCCGGTGCGACATTGCCTATGCAGAACATTCTTGATGAATCAGAGAAATATCCGTTGAGTATCGTAGAACAGTCAACATTAACTATGTCGCCGTCAAGAAGCTGTATATTCTTAGATGGTATTCCATGGCACACCTGCTCATTAATTGAAGTACACACACTCTTAGGAAACCCTTCATAATTAAGCGGTGCCGGAATTCCTCCCATTTCAGTTGTCTTCTGATATACTAAGTCATCTATGTCCTGTGTCGTCATTCCTGCATGGATATTTTCCGCAACATAATCAAGCACAGCAATATTAATTTTGCTGCTCTCTCTCATCCCTGCAAGCTGCTCCTCATTCTTTATTATTCCTCTAGGTGGAACCTTATGAAACTTTCTTCTGTAATTATCCAGCCTTTTATCAAACTCCTTGTGACAGTCACAATATTTCTTTCCACTGTGACACCAGCAAGGTTCATCCTTTCGTAATGCTCTCATTACTAATCTCCATTTCTTACTACTGTTCCATTGCCTCCATAATAGCCGGTAGGAACTGTTTCTTTCTTGAAACAACATTTTTTAGTATATATGTATCCTGCTGTTTGTCAACTCCAAATGCCTGTGCCATAATTGTATCCGCATTTTTACCGGAACACAGTACATATGAGCATTCTGTAGATATATCTGTCATAAGGAAATATACAACATCAAGACCGCCATCACCTATAACCGTATCGATATATGGCAGCTCCTTTTCTTTAATCTTTTCAATATCCTCAGGTCCCATTGCATTAACCTGTCCAATGCCTATCATGATATCGTTGATTGCGAACTTCTTGAAATCCTGATAAAATATCTCTCTGTCTGTCTTCTCATCAAGATTGCTTCCGGCACCAAACATCTGTCTTCCATGCACCTCTGGATCTATTCCTGCAAGCTTTGCCAGCTTGTTCGCTGCTTCTATATCATCAGGTGTGCATGTAGGTGATTTGAATATCAATGTGTCTGATATAATGGCAGAGCACATAAGTCCGGCTATAACAGGCTCAATCTCAATTCCTGCCTCCTGATACATTTTATATATAATTGTTCCCGTACATCCAAGCGGCTGGTTTCTGAAAAACACAGGTGTTATAGTCTGGATAGAACCTAATCTGTGATGGTCAATTATCTCGAGAATCTCTGTATCCTCAATTCCGTTGACTGCCTGATTCTTTTCATTGTGGTCCACAAGGATAACCCTCTTCTTTCCTGAACGGAGCAGGTTTCTTCTTGAAATTGTTCCCACATAATTGCCGTCCTCATCCTCAATCGGGAAATCCCTGAATCTTTTTTTAGTCATGATTTCCTGGATATCCTCGATATAATCCGTAGTCTTAAAGCACACAATCCTGTCTCTTGGTGTCATGAAAAATCCTACCGGGATTGCCTGATTCATAAGCCTTGCAACAGTATAAGTATCATAAGCTGTCTCGATAATAATACAGTTGTGGCTTCTTGCGATTTTGGCAATAGTGTTAGATACCTTTGCACCCTCACATATTATGAGACATTTGGCATCCATCTCTATCGCACAGAGCTGGGATTCATACCTGTTTCCAAGAATTACGATATCCCCCTCCTCAATCATGCTCTCCATCATATCAGGATTGGCTGCGGCTATAAGCATCTTTCCTTTGTCAAATATCTCGCTTTCATCACCTGTAACAACTCTTCCCTCAAGAGTCTCAACAATGTTGGCAAAGCTTGTCTTCGCACTGGACAAGACCTTATTATCAAAGGTTTCAAAATATGATTTAGCTATATCATCAATAGATACAAGTCCTGTCAGCTTTTTCCCTTCCGTAATAGGAAGTGTCACAACATTAAGGGAATCCATCAGCTTCCATGCATTACGGACAGAAAGCTCAATATCTATTCCTTCGGTCTGCCTTATCTCTATATTCATTACCTGCGGCCGTACATCTTTAATATATTCAGGTGCCTTCACGCCGAATCTGTCAAGCACAAAATGTGTCTCCTCATTGAGATGTCCTGCTCTTTTAGGAACATAATTATTAGTTCCTGTTATCTTATTCTTTAAATCTGCATAGCATATTGCTGAACATATTGAGTCAGTATCAGGATTCTTGTGACCTATAACCATGATATCTTTTGCTTTCTCTTTATATCCGTCCATAATCTCTCTCCAAAATCTCTTTATTGCAGCTTAAGTCTGCCAACCAAATTATAATATATGTCAGTAACCAAATAAGTCTCCCATGTTATACCATAGGAGACTCATTACTTTAATTACTTTCTGAAAGTTACAGTTTCTGTTTCGTCTGTATAACCAATAGTTTTCATATAGCTCTTGAATGCCTCAATCCTGCTGCTGTATACATCAAATGCGTCATAGCATTTCTGGAAATATTCAAGGGCAAGATCTACATTGCCTGCCTCCTTGGCATTCCATGAATCACATGCGTACTTATGAACCTGTCTGTGTGCTGCATCCAGCTCCTTAAACTCTCTGCTTCCTGTAATCTGTGGATCTGTCTGCTCCTTCATCCACTTACCAAGCTTGCAGCCATCAGGATTGTTAAGCTGTGTAATCTTAAGTGCTTCAAAACCGACAGCATTGTTATATACTCTCCACATAAGGATAAAATGATCTATCTGGAATATTCTTATCTTATCCTGTGTTGTAACATTTGAAAATGATCTGTACATATCACTTCTTGCAGTATCTATATATCTTCCAATCTTATAGATATGAGTACCTGTAGCCATGCAGTTGTCAGACAGCTTATCATAGCTTTCTGCAATAGAATCTACCTGTCTTGCAAATTCTGTAGTGATAGATGACTGTGTATCAATATCTGAAAATATTCCATTGACAGCACCGTTGATTGCAACCATCTGTTCATTCATCTTCTCAATATCTGAAAGTGATTCTTCTACCTTCGCATTGCCCTCTGATAACTTAACTGTTGTCTCATCCATGGAAACTGCAAGTGTTTCTATATTCTCGTTAAGCTCTCTTACATAATTAACGATATCATCAGCCGACTCCGCCGTACTGCTTGATAACTGTCTTACCTGGTCTGCAACAACCGCGAAGCCTCTTCCTGCCTCACCTGCTCTTGCTGCCTCGATAGACGCATTAAGTGCCAGCAGATTACTCTGGCTTGCAACCTTCTTGACTATATCAACAATCTCACCAATCTTATGTATCTTATCCTGGAATTCCTGTACCTGTCTGTTAATATCAGCTATCTTTTCTGACGATTCATTAACCACCTTGATGCTGTCATTCATATTAGCTGTGCTGTTCTGTGTAGCAGCAAGCATTTCATGTGTGTTGTCCTTGATATCAGCCATTGTCGCATTGATATGATTGATGGACTCCTCCAGATTATGTCCAGCCTCTCCCATAGCGCCTATGGCCTCAGCCTGTGAATGAACCTCATCCATCATATTCTTAACATAAGAATTATCCCCTATTGACTCCATTGCCTCATTAAGTCTCATCACGAAATTATTGTTAAATCTCTTGTAAGTCTCGACAACCTGATTGAACTTCCTTGCAATCTCCGGATTTTCAAAAGCTGCTTCACTTGCTGGTGCTTCACCCGTCTGTGATATCTCCCCTGAAATTATTTTGTCAAACACCTCAAGCAGTGTCTGTAAATCATTACCTGACGATGCTTTAGCTGTCGCTTTATTTTTCCCAAACATAACATGCCTCCATATACAGATATTAAATTAATCACACCTTAATTTTCTAATATAATACCATAATTTCCCATAAAATTACAATCTTTTTATTCCCTTTTATGTAACCAAAATATAACCCGGTAATACTATAACAATAAATGTATCAACAATGGAGAATTTCATTGAAGTCTATCAGAAAATATATATCAATATTTATTACCATGACCATTTTATCTATTACGGTTCTCCAACTTACAGCCCGCAATAAGGAAAAGGCTGACAGCCAGCTTAAGCAGGTTACTCTCTGTGAGGTGACACACTCCATATTCTATGCCCCGCAGTATGTTGCCATTGAAAATGGATATTTTGCCGACGAAGGACTTGAGCTTACCGTCACTAACGGCTTTGGCGCTGACAAGGTAATGACTGCCCTTATATCAGGAGATGCCGACATAGGCTTCATGGGTTCTGAATCATCCATCTATGTATACGCGGAAGGCTCTGATGACTATGCCGTCAACTTTGCAGGACTTACACAGCGTGCCGGCAATTTCTTAGTTGGCAGGGAAGCTGATGACAGCTTTGACTGGTCAGAGCTTAAAGGAAAAACAGTAATAGGCGGAAGAGCTGGCGGCATGCCGCAGATGCTTTTTGAATATATTCTGAAAAAGAACAACATCAATCCGGAAACAGACCTTGAAATCCTTCAGAATGTGGACTTTGGCTCAACATCTGCTGCATTCACCTCAGGAATCGGCGATTACACTGTTGAGTTCGAGCCATCCGCCACTCTGCTTGAACAGCAGGGTGAAGGTTATGTCACTGCCTCCTTAGGTGTAGAAAGCGGATATGTGCCATACACAGCATACTGTGCAAAGAAAAGTTATATCGAAAAGAATTCTGATGTGATTCAGAAATTCACCAATGCAACACAGAAGGGGCTTGATTATGTCAACACTCATACCTCAGAAGAAGTTGCGGCTATTATTGCACCCCAGTTTAAAGAAACTGATATTGCAACAATAACCGCAATCGTTGAAAGATATAAATCCCAGGACACATGGAAAACAAATACCATATTCACTGGGGAAAGCTTTAATCTGTTACAGGATATTCTTACGCAGGCCGGCGAGCTGGCTTCACCAGTTCCCTACACCAGTCTTGTAACAACTGAATATTCCAAAAAAGCTCTCGGAAGATAGCACATTTGTATAATCATCCCTTAAGCAGGTGCCTGAAATGACGGCTGTGGTTTTCAAAGTAGCCTATAAGCCATGCCGTCAGCCTGCATACATATCTGTACAGAGGCAGCGACAGAATCATCATGATGATTGTAAGATTTCTCGGAAGCCCCTTAAGTACAACCATTGCAAACAGCGGTCTTAGGAATATCATTGAAAATACTATACCGCCTGCCATTGCAACGCATACAACAATTCTTATCGTATCAAATGGCATACATACCCTCACAAGTGCAGCCATTCCTACAGTAAGAAGCACCAGAGTTGCCGCTGTTGCCGTCTGCTCATGCGGACTTCCTGTGCAGTTGCCATATATCGTTATAATCGTAACCACTATGAAGTCCGTAATTCCTGTCGGCAGTGCCTTTAGCACAACATTGACAAGGAAATCTCCCTTTATCAGGCTCTTGTTAGGCTGCAGCGCCAGAAAAAATGCTGGTATTCCTATCGTAAACACACTTAGGAACGATAGCTGTGTCGGATACAGCGGATACAGATTGACTGATATAAGAGTAAATATTGTAAGCAGCATTGAAAATATATTCTTTGCTAAAAACAGTGATGCCGACCTCTTGATATTATTGACAACCCGTCTTCCCTCTCCTACAACATCAGGCATCTTGGAAAAATCCGAATCAAGAAGTACAATCTGTGCCGCATTGCTGGCTGCCTCGCTTCCGGATGCCATTGCAACACTACAATCAGCACATTTTAACGCAAGCACATCATTGACACCGTCACCAGTCATTGCGACAACATTTCCGGCTGCCTTGAAGGCTTCAATAATCTTTTTCTTCTGTTCCGGAATTACCCTTCCGAAAACTGTATATTTAGTGACTGCCTGTGCTATGTCATCATCTGTCTTAAGCAGTGTTGCGTCTATATAATGCGTCGCTTTTTCAATGCCTGCCCTTATTGCAACCTTTGACGCAGTGACAGGATTATCTCCGGATATAACCTTGATGGCAACGCCCTGTTTTTTGAAATATTCAAATGTGTCTTTAGCTGTTTCTCTTATCTCATTCTCGAGTATTATAAAGCCCATAGGCGTTATTGCAGTTGTGACAGCCTCACCTGTTATCTCTTCATTAGCCTTTCCAAAAACAATAATCCTCTCGCCATTGCAGGAATACTTATCAATAATCCTTTTGTAATCAGGGTATGACTTAAGGAGCAGATATTCCGGTGCTCCAAGCAGATATACATCCTTTCCATATCTTGCGCCGCTGTATTTATTCTGTGATGAAAATGGAAATACCTCGTCGCACTCTCGCTCCCTGTCAATTCCATAATATGAGTGGACTGCTTTCATAGTTTCATTATCAGGGCTTATTGCCGCCACCACATTTTTAATAATCAGCTCTGTTTCATGGTGATCCGTATGCTCTCCATAGCCATCTGTGTAATCCAGTATTTCAACATGCGTAACCGACATATCAGGTCTGGTGATTGTTCCTGTTTTATCAACGCACAGCACATTTACCCTTGCAAGTGTCTCTACGCAGTTCATCTCATGGACTATGACATTTTTCTTTCCAAGCCTCATAACACTGACAACAAGTGCAACGCTCGCCAACAGATACAGACCTTCCGGAATCATTCCGACTAAGGAAGCTATCATTGAATCCACGCTGCTCTTTACCGGACTTCCTACTGCAAATCTGCTCTGCAGATATAAGCCAATTCCGATAGGTATAATCAGTACACCGATTGTCTTTACCAGCTTGTCAAGGGATTCCATCATATCTGTCTTCTGCTTTTTCCGTCCTGCCTTGGCTTCTATTGCCAGCTTTGCGGCATATGCATCAAGCCCGACATTAGTAAGTACTGCCTTGCACTCTCCCGAGACAATAAAACTGCCGGAGAGTAATATATCCCCGGCATTCTTGACAACCTCGTCAGACTCACCGGTAACAAGCGATTCGTTCACACGCACGAACCCCTCCACAAGAATTCCGTCCGCACTCAACTGGTTTCCAGCCGCGAATACGCACAAATCCCCCTTTACCAGAGTCTCCGAAGCTATAGTATGTAATTGTCCGTCTCTGATAACTGATGTCTTAGGTTCATTGACCACCGTAAGCTTATCAAGGACTTTCTTTGCTCTTATCTCCTGAATTATTCCGATAAACATATTGCACACGATTACCGGAACGAAGGTCATATTGTTATATGATTCCACTAAAGCTAAAAGCACTGTAAACACAGCAAATATAAGGTTGAAATATGTAAACACATTACCTGCAACAATCTGTCCGATAGTCTTAGACTGCTTTCCAACAGAAATATTGACCATGCCCTCTTGTGTTAATTCTTCTACCTGCTTCTGCGAAAGTCCATTTTTAACATCAGTCATCTGAATACTTAATCTCCTTCATGATGAATTGCTTTACATAAAGTATTGCCCCTATGACAACAATTAATTTAACAGCGAATAATATTACAATATTGGCTGTTGAATATGGGTTGTATACCTGGAATAATATATCAGCCACAAACTGTATTATGATTGCATACCATGCGAACATATAATTAATCTGCTTCTTTACTGTTGCATATACAACCATGCATAATATGATATTCAACGCTATGTCTAATACAGTAGCCAGTCCCATGAGAATCCACAGTATTTCCGGAGCATTAAAAAGCTGTGCCATATTAGAGGTGTATTCTGTCATAACATCATCAGCAGATAATCCACTTGAAAGCATATCCTCTATAACCTTCTGTAATCCGCTTGATGATATAGCCTGTGCATATACATAATATGAAAGTGCTGATAATCCATACATCATAACAGCATCTCCCATAGCAATACCTGTTCCTGCAAGTATTACATCACCCTCACGGTTGTATTTATCTGCCATGAGCTTTACAGTAAACCATCTCGCAATTGCAAGTCCTGCTGCAAATACTATATTATATACGACTATATACGAGCTTGAATTATATGTGAAAGCTATATCCACACTTGGGATAAGCCTTATAATGCTTAAGAACATCTGTGTAAACATAAATCCGAATACGACATACGAAAGCAGTCCTATTACCAGTGGAATAAATCTTCCCTTCCACCTCTTTGCTGTGATTATTATTGCAATAATCAGCACTGACAATACCAGTATTGCGCCTGCAACTATCATGCTGACCGCACCAGAGCTGACCGTCTGGCTAAAATCAATATCAATATTTTCCATAAAACCTCCAATTATATTTCTTAATATATTACAGACTATCCTATAAAGTGAAAAAAGGCGGTCAACTAACTATTGTGACCGCCCCCATAATCCTATTGTGTAACAATATATCTTTCTATATATAATATAAAAAAGGCACACTGCAAACAACCGATTATAATTTTGTTACATTAACAGCCTGAGGACCTTTAGCGCCTTCTGTTACATCAAACTCAACCTGAGCGCCTTCCTCTAAAGACTTGAAGCCTTCCATGTTAAGTCCTGAATAATGTACGAATACATCCTTTCCTGACTCATCACTGATAAAGCCGTAACCCTTCTGGTTGTTGAACCACTTAACTGTACCCTTCATTTCAAGTACCTCCAAAAAAAATCTTGGTGTTTGAAACACCTTACTAATATTAACATTTCAGATTCCTGCTGTCAATGAATGATGGCACATTTGCTGATGTTACAGCTATTTCTTGTTACTGTTCACTCAGCAGTAAAACACTTGCTGTTTTACTGCGTAAGAAAGTGATTCAGGAGTGAGCAGACTCCTTTTGCGGAGCAAAAACTTAGAATGAGTCTGCGAATAGTTACTGGAACGAGGTACGAGTGAACAGTAACTATTTCTTCTTCTGCTGCTTTACCGTAAATGATGTCCTGCTAAGCTCCACTTTATCGTCGCCCTTCTGTGCCACAACAACCTCGTCATTTTCCTTGACATTCGTTCCCTTAACCCTTAAAAGGCGATCGCTTATCTTCTCCGCGGCATACTCTTTTCCATTAATCATGACACAACTGTAATCATTGAAATTGTTGCCCTCAATAAATACGGTATCGTTATAATTATAGACATCAGTTATATCAATGTCATCAATGCCCATCTTAAGATTCGTTGCCTCATATGGTGTCTCTCCTCCATAGATTTCCTTCTTGCCATAAAGGATATCATATTCAAGGATTTTAAGATTCTTAAGATATTCATCTTCCGGAAGATTCTGCTTTGTCTGATGATATTTCATAATATATCCCTCTGACATGCCAAGTCTTTCCATCACATATGCTGATAGCTGGTATGCCTGCAGATTCTTTTCCTGTCTGTCCATATCGAAATTACTCCAGATAACATACTGTGTCTGGTATTTATCTCCATTGGTGAGCATATCGTCTGTAAAGTCAAAGGTAGGCAGATGATCGCCATACAGCACAAGCACAGTCTCCTCATCTCTTTCTGACAATGTCTGGATAAGCTCTCCTATGAAATCATCCATCTCGTGAATCTGATTCACATAATACTCAAATGCTGTCTGCTGTTCGGCAACAGGAAACTCAGTAACCTTAATCTCCGGCGTGTATCCTTCTACTGGTGTAGAGGGATAGTCGCCATGTCCCTGTACAGAAATCGTAAATACATAATCTGTTCCGTCTGTGGAATCCAGCGCTTTAGTAATCTCGCCAGTAAGAATCTTATCCTTTGCCCATCCCGTCGGAGTCTCTTCTATTCCGTCCATATATTCAATTGATGTAAATGTTTCATATCCAAGATGTGAAAATACAACATTTCTGCCATAAAATGTTCCATCATTATTGTGGATTGCATGTGTGGAATATCCCAGCTTTTTAAGGTCATACGCCATTGATTCACACACCTTTGATTTCATGATAGTTCTGTACGGATATTCTCCCGGTCCGAAATCATCAATATTAATTCCTGTCTGGACCTCGAATTCCGTATTGCAGGTTCCTGCACCAAAGCAAGGCACTGACAGATATCCCGAAGAACACTCAGCTACAAGCTTCTGGAAATTAGGAAGCGGATTCTCTGACATTGTAATTCCCTTGACATGTGTTGGATCAAAAAATGATTCTAACTGGACAAATATAATATTAGGTGTATTCTCACTTACTCCGACCTCTGTCTCACCATCATCGTCATTGTCCTCATCAAGATCCTTCTTCAAGGATTCTATATACTCTTCCGAATACTCACTGGATTTCTTGATTCCGCGGTCTAATACACTATTCACAAAGCAATGGCTGAAGCCATATTTTTTATATGCCTGTGCAAGATTTCCAAAATGGCTCTCGACAACTCCGGTAAACAGAAGTGTTATTCCCATTCCATAGGCAGCAAGAAATACAAGCACCATCTGTACTGCTGCATATGCAATGAACTTTGTTTTTCTCATTGTCACCTCCAGTTTGGGTGCCTTTCTCCACAAAAAAACAAGACCGGTAATTACAGCTATGACAAGCAATGCAATAAGTATAATCTGCACAACGCTTACATATAAGCCTGCAACCTTTATTGCGTCCTTAATCAGATAAAAATCCATCGCCGTAAACGGCGTTTTTCTCGAGGAAAGTATTATAAAATTAGTCAGTGACAAGCCTATCCAGACGACAGAAACCACACAATATGCAAAAACTCTTCTTCTGAAAAACAGGGCAATTGTCATACTGGTCATTATAATAAGTGTATTGTATATATAGATAACCGGGTGCGTAAACGGAAATGCAAGCCCCATTACCCCTCTTCTGTTAAAACATTCAACCACTAATTCAAGCATCATAGAATATACTGCCGTATGAACCAGATCATAGGTCCATATCTTCTGTAAAAAGCTTTTAACTTTGTTCATAATGATTGTACACCCCTTTAGTGCTAATTGTTTTTAATACTCTCCAATACATTTCTTGTCTTATTCTTTAATTTAACGCTTGCCGTCCTTGAGATAATTACAGAAGAGCCATACCGTTTTGCCTCTTCTATATTGCCACATTCAGCAGCTATGCTTGTAAGAAGATAATATATAGTCATCTCATCCATACCTGCTATCGGCGGATATTCAGTCTCAAGTGCCTGCTTAAAGCCTTTAAATGCAGCTTCCAGATATTCATGCTCATACTGGTGATATCTGTCAATATCAGCCTGTGAAGCTCCGTTATTCTCTGCCTCAGCTATTTCGCCCCTGTACAGCCATGCCAGCTTAAGGCACAGATATGCGCTCTCACTTATCTTACCGCCCATTACCATCTGTGACAGCATAGCCATCTTGCAGCGCTTTACAGCTCTCTCATAAGAATAGGTTTCCGTATCAGCCTCTTTTGCCTTGAATCTCGGTTCAACATTCTCACGGATTGCCTTTCTCTGCCTGGAGGTAATATGTCCATAGCTGCGCTGTGAGGCGGCATAGCCGCAGTGAGGGCATAGTATTATATCGTATTTGCATGTATCTACGCCCTCATATAAAGGCTTTAACACCTCATCCGTCCCGATAAAGCGCACTCTGCCTGTCCTTATCTGCTTGGTTTTAAATTCTTTTCCACATACATCACATTTGACAGTCTTATCAAAAATGTAGTCTGCTTCCCTCTTTTGTCCACCAGCTTCCATTAAGACAACCTCACTATTTCTGTAATTTGAATGAGCTCTTGAGTGAAACTATCCTGTTAAATACAGGCACACCCGGCTTAGAATCCTTATTATCGACACAGAAATAGCCGTTTCTTACAAACTGGAACTTATCCTCACTCACTGCATTCATAAGCTCCGGCTCAAGATAACATTCTGTCAGTACTGTCTTAGAATTCGGATTGATATTCATAGACCCGTCTTCTTCATTGTATACGCCTTTTTCTTCATCTACGATATTCTCGTATAATCTCACCTCTGCCTTACAGCCCTCTGTAGCAGATACCCAGTGTATAGTTCCCTTAACCTTGCGGCCTGTGAAATTGCCGCCCTTAGTTTCCGGATCATAAGTGCAGTGTACTTCAATAACCTTTCCGTTCTCATCCTTGACAAAATCTGTGCATGTAACAAAATATGCATTCATAAGGCGCACTTCATTGCCAGGGAAAAGTCTGAAATACTTCTTAGGAGGCTCTTCCATGAAGTCCTCTCTCTCAATGTAAAGCTCCTTAGTGAATGGAACCTTTCTTGTTCCCATCTCCGGATTTTCCTGATTATTAGCCACTTCCATATATTCAACCTGATTATCAGGATAATTATCAATAACAAGCTTAACCGGATCAAGAACAGCCATCATTCTCTTAACCTTAAGCTTTAAGTCTTCCCTTATGCAGTATTCAAGCATTGGATATTCAACTGAACCCTGTGCCTTGGTAACACCAACAAGCTCAACGAACATCTTAATAGCATCTGGAGTAAATCCTCTTCTTCTTAATGCAGCGATAGATACAAGTCTTGGATCATCCCATCCGTCAACTATTCCATCCTCTACAAGCTTCTTGATGTATCTTTTACCAGTTACAACATTAGTAAGGTATAGCTTTGCAAATTCTATCTGCTTAGGATTCTCGTCCGGAGCTGTCTTATATCCTGTCTCAATCACAACCCAGTCATAGAGTGGTCTGTGATCCTCAAACTCCAGAGTACAGATAGAATGTGTAATTCCCTCAACCGCGTCCTCGATAGGATGTGCAAAATCATACATAGGATAAATACACCACTCATCACCTGTTCTGTGGTGTGACATATGTGCAACTCTGTAAATAACTGGATCTCTCATGTTAATGTTAGGAGATGCCATGTCAATCTTAGCTCTTAAAACCTTAGCGCCGTCTGCATATTTTCCTTCCTTCATCTCTTCAAAAAGCTGGAGATTTTCTTCTACAGAACGGTTTCTGTATGGGCTTTCCTTACCCGGTTCAGTAAGAGTTCCTCTATACTGCCTGATTTCCTCAGCAGATAAATCATCAACATAAGCCTTACCCTTCTTAATAAGTCTTATGGCTGCCTCGTACATCTGTGGAAAATAATCAGAGGCAAAAAGCACATCACCATTCCACTCAGCGCCAAGCCACTCTACATCTGCCTTGATTGAATCCACGAATTCAACCTTTTCCTTGGTAGGATTAGTATCATCAAATCTCATATTGAACTGTCCGCCATATTCCTTTGCGAGTCCATAGTTTAATAATATAGACTTGGCATGTCCGATATGAAGATATCCATTAGGTTCCGGTGGAAATCTTGTAATGACCTTCTTACAGTGGCCACTCTCAATATCCTTATCTATAATCTGTTCAATAAAGTTCTTTGAAAGAGCTTCGTTTTCCATAACATCCTCCATTCTTGCCTGCTTTATTTAAGCATAGTACGAAAAAACTTTGATTTTTCACACCAGCCTCCATTCTTGCTCGTTTTTCAGAGCATAGTGCGAAAATCTTTGATTTTTCACACCAGCTCCTTGTGTTTCTCATCTTTAAATGTAGAAATCATTGTACTCCAATTTCCTGTATTGTTCAACCAGTTGTTTAATTATACCGGTCCTTGTTCATTATAATGTCATACAGCATTTCCACAGTTTCCCTTATCTGCTTGCCCTGCTCATTAAGTGTAATATCTGCATACTTCTTGTACAGCGCTGCCCTGTCCGCATATATCTCTTCAACAGTTGTCTTTCCATTAGACACAACGCCGCGCTCCTTAAGGCTTCCAAGTCTTTCCTCAAGTGAGTCCATCGGAAGCTCTAGATATACAACTGTTCCGATATCCTTAAAATGTTCCATTGCCTCCTTGCCATACACCGCGCTTCCACCTGTTGCAATAACAGTATGGTGCGGATTGATAGAGCAATTCACATCATTTTCAATCTGGATAAAGCCAGCATCTCCATGCTTCTCAATAATTCTTTCAAGAGTCATTCCCTCTCTTTCCTGAATAACCAGGTCAGAGTCAATAAATCCAAATCCTATCTTCTTGGCAAGAACTACTCCCAGCGAGCTTTTTCCGCTTCCCGGCATGCCTATAAGTATAATATTATTCATGTGTACCTCCGTCAGCCAAATATTTATCTTGTACAGCAGTCATACATTTCCTTAAGCTCATCCACTGTAAATGTATAATGAGAATTACAGAAATGACAGTTGACCTCAATGGTTTTTCCCTCGTCAATCATCTTCTTTATCTCTTCCCTGCCAACGCTGATAACAGCCTTGCTTACTCTGTCCTTAGAGCAGTTACAGTAAAACCTCGTTGGAACAGTATCAAGAATCTCAAGCTCCATATCTCCAAGAATATGCTCTAATATCTGCTCCGGAGTCATTCCCTCCTCAAGCATTGCTGTCACAGACTTAATCTCCTTAATCCTTGCCTCAAGCTTGTCAATAAATTCATCCGTAGCCCCCGGCATAAGCTGGATAATAAATCCGCCTGCCTGCTCAACAATATTGTCCTTATTCATAAGAACACCAAGTCCTACCGAAGAGGGAACCTGCTCACTGTTAGCAAAATAATATGTAAGGTCATCTGCAATCTCACTTGTGATAAGAATAGTATCACCAACATATGGCTCTTTAAGCCCGATATCCTTAATTACACTCAACACACCAATTCCTACCGCGTCAGCTATATCAAGCTTTCCGTCCTTAAGCGGAAGCATTACCTGCGGATTGCTGACAAAGCCCTTAACCTCTCCCTTAGGATTAGCTGTAACAGTCATGCTTCCAATCGGACCATTTCCCTTAATCTGTACAGTAAGAATATCTGCATCATTTTTCATCATTGCGCCCATCATTGCACCACCTGTAAGAAGTCTTCCAAGCGCAACCGTTGCAATAGGACTCATCTCGTGTCTTTTTCTTGCCTCTTCAACAAGCTCCTTAGTTGTAGCAGCGAAAGCCCTTACCTGTCCGCCTGCCGCCGTAGCCCTGACAATATAATCACCCATAATAAACCTCCATTCCTGCCCGTTTTTCAGGGCATCTCAACATCATTTCTCAATCACAAAATATAATCTTTCTGACTCGCCATCAGGTTCGTCCTTAGTAAATGCATTATACACATTTTTCACAGTAAGTCCAGCCCTCTTTGCCGCACCCGTAACCTCATCTATAGTAAAGCCATGCTGGTAGTGCTGTTCTTCGAATCTGTCAAAGGTTCCGTCATCATTTTTAACAAACACAGCAAGCTCATATTCATTGTTGCGCTCTTCCTCATCATAATAATTGTCCCATATAAATGCGGAATCTTCCCTGTTCTCGGCATAGGTATTCTCAGCAAGTATATCCTTAAAGAAATGTATCGTCTTTAAATCAAATATAAACACACCGCCTTTTTTCAGGTTCCCGTTAACACATCCAAATACATTTTCAAGGTCAGGAACTGATGTAATATAATTCATCGAATCGCCTATACTTATCATCGCGTCGACCTCGTAAGGCACCTCGAAATCCCTCATATCCTGACAGGTATATATAACCTGTGAACCCTCTTCAAATGTTTTTTCAGAAGCGATAGACAGCATATCCTCCGACATATCAAGCCCGACACACTCATAGCCTTCCTTAGCAAGCATTCTTGTAACCGTTCCTGTTCCACAGCCTAATTCAAGCACTGATGCATCTCCTGACACCCCATTTCCCTTAAGAAGAGCAATCATATACTGCCCCCATTCCTCATATGGAATATTATCCATATATTCATCATAAACATAAGCAAAGCCTGTATATGCTTCCATAGCAATCCTCCCTTCCTGCCTGCTTTTCACACTATCTCCATTCTGCAATGCCTCCTGCATTAAATCATGTATCTGTTCAGAGACAAGTTCCAGATAAATTCACTCTATATTAAAATGACCTGCCATTATCTGGCAGGTCTAATTGTTTAAAGCTATGCATTCTTTCCACAGCACTGCTTATATTTCTTTCCGCTTCCGCATGGGCATGGATCATTTCTTCCAATCTTCTTGCCCTTGACAACAGTACCAGAAAGCTTCTGCTTCTTGTAGAGGTCTTTTCTTGTCTTTTCATCAAGAAGGTTATCCCACTGTGGTAATTCATAAAGCCAGTCAGCCTTGCAGCCTACCATGTTGTAATAAAGCTTTTCCTTATCATAATCAAGACTAACCTCTGTATTCTCATCCATAGTTTCAATTGGATTAGGAGTCTTTAAGCTGTCATTGATACCATCCAGGAAGCCAGTCATAAGAAGCACTTCAACTCCGAACTTCTCTGCTAATTCCTTAACAGTTCCCTTAACTACTGTATCAGGATCTGCAAGAATCTGCTCATAGATAGCCTTCTCCTGATTAAAATAAGAACCCCAGAATTCTGAAGAGTTCTTCTGATCCATCTCTGTCTCGTATGCGAGTTTTCTCCATGTTTCTAATAATGCCATGTCTGATTGTTACCTTTCAAAATATTAATTATGTGTACTGGTTATATGTGTAACCAGATGTATATGAATACAGTCCACTGGAGGTATAAGAATTCTTAGTAGATAATTCTGATAACTGTGATACTGCATTACCATATATAGTTGAAGCCTTGGCAGATATTGTCTGTCCAAAAGAACCGGAATCCTTGAATACCGACTTAACTACAGCCATATCTGAAGCCTTTAACTTATCCTCATCAACTGTCAGCTTGTTATCTGAGCCTACAGTTATACCAATCTTCTTAAGAAGGTCAGCATTAGCCTTCGTATAGCTTACCATATTAGAAGCACTGCTAAGCACAGACCTGCTCGAAGAATCCCCGGTAGATGATACTAAAGAATTATAATCCTTAGCAAATGCAGATACCGCCTTTGCAATCTTATCCGTATCATAATCCTTCGTTGTATTTCCATCCTTATCTGTCTTATCAACCTTAGACCACAAGGAATACTTCTTAAGCTCTGACGAAGAATCTACAAGTGCTGCAGCGTTATCCCTTGTCATTGTTGCATTATTCTTCTCTACACTGCTGCTTTCTGTCTTACTGGTATTATTCTTACCTGATGTACCGTCTGTCTTATCAGACGACTGGTTGCTGTAATACTTCTTTACCAGCTTGCTGTAAGAGCCATTCTTAATAGAATTATAAGTTGTAAAATCTATACCATATGACAACGATGTACCGCCTGACGATGAATTAAGGCTTGAAAATAATGTTGATATTGAACCTGCATTATAAGCATTAATTGACATATACACACCTCCCTGTCTCATTAATCAGATATATTATATATAATTACATCGGCCTCCATGCCTCATTTAATTATAACATTTTTTATCTGTTACGCAACATTTTTATAAATTACTTGAGCGCCCCTGCAATGTAAGGTATATTATGTAATTGTCCGGTATCGGAATGCAGCGCATTTTGATGCTGGTACTATTCGTCGGAGGTCACTCACATGAAACGGTTAAAAAGCTTTGCTGCAATGGCAGCGGTCATACTCTGGGGCATAATGATAATCGCAACCTTAATACTCGCTTTCATCAATAATGAAGCCTGCCACAAGATATTTACAGGACTGCTTTTCACAGATATCGTACTGCCTGTAGTTATATACGCAATGATGCTTGTATATAAGATTCTTTCTGGCAGGAATAAGCAGTAACCCATAAAAATACCGTATCTGCAAGGCAACACCATGCTGCAGATACGGTTATTTTAAATGTTATTATTTCGCAAGAGCGCTCTTTCTGTGGATAATCTCATGTCTTCCCGGACCATTAGATACCATTGTGATAGGAGCTTCAATCTCCTGCTCAATAGCTTCAATATAGTTACGGCACTCTACAGGAAGCTTCTCATACTCTGTAATTCCCCTGATATCTGACTTCCAGCCTGGCATTGTCTTTAATACCGGCTTAGCTTTCTCAAGCTGTGGAGTAGTTGGGAAGTCCTTAGTAACCTTGCCATCTATCTCATATCCGACGCACATTGGAATCTCATCAAGATAACCAAGTACATCAAGAACTGTAAGAGCAACCTCTGTTGTTCCCTGCATTCTTACACCGTAGCGTGTAGCAACTGCATCGAACCAGCCCATTCTTCTAGGACGACCTGTTGTAGCACCGAACTCACCGCCGTCGCCGCCTCTGCGTCTTAATTCATCAGCCTCATCACCAAAGATTTCACTTACAAATGCTCCTGCACCAACTGCTGAAGAATATGCCTTGACAACTGTAACAACATCTGTAATAGCTGCAGCCGGAATACCAGCACCAATAGCACCATAAGGAGCCAATGTTGATGATGAAGTTACCATTGGATATATACCATGGTCTGTATCCTTAAGAGAACCTAACTGGCCTTCAAGCAGTATCTTCTTTCCATCCTTGAGTGCCTGATGTAAAAATGCTGATGTATCACATACATATGGCTTAACCATTTCTTTATATTCCATAAGAGTGTTAAATATCTCTTCTTCGTTAAGAAGTGGCTGGTGATAAAGATGCTCAAGCATAACATTCTTTAATGTACATACATTGGCAATCTTTTCCTTAAGCTCCTGCTCGTCTCCGAATAATTCATTAACCTGGAAACCAATCTTGGCATACTTGTCTGAATAGAATGGAGCAATACCCGACTTGGTAGAGCCGAAGGACTTACCTGCAAGTCTTGCTTCTTCATATGTATCAAATGCAACATGATAAGGCATAAGTATCTGCGCCCTGTCTGATACAAGAATCTTAGGCATTGGTACATTACGGTCTGTAAGGCTCTTTAACTCCTTGACAAGATATGGAATATTAAGAGCTACGCCGTTACCAATGACACTTGTTGTATGGTTATAGAAGACTCCCGAAGGTAAAAGATGAAGCGCGAACTTTCCATAATCATTGATAATAGTATGTCCCGCATTAGCTCCTCCCTGGAATCTTACGATGATATCTGATTCTTCGGCAAGCATATCAGTAATCTTGCCCTTTCCTTCATCACCCCAGTTAGCACCTACAATAGCTTTTACCATAGCGTCCTCCAATCTGTTTTTAAGCAAAACAATAAAATTAAGCTATTGACGGGAATTGAACCCGTGACCTCTTCATTACCAATGAAGTGCTCTACCCCTGAGCTACAATAGCATGTGTCCAGCACACCTGTTAATAATATTATAGGTTAGTTATTTTGTCAACTTTATTCCTTATTCTTTGCAAGGCATTATCTATAGATTTTGGTGATTTGCCAAGTGTCTTAGCGATGACAATATAATCCTTTCCAGACATATATAATTCCAGCACATTTTTCTCAAAATCACTTAACACACTGTACAGCTTATCCTCTAAGCTGTCAGCATTTTCCTGGTCTATGAAAAGCCTCTCCGGATTCTGCTCCGTATCAGGCTTTAACACATCAACCAGCTTTACCTGGGCGTTATCCTCCGGATTAACCGGCTCATCAAAGGACACATAGGTATTAAGCGGCGTATTCTTCTTTCTGTTAGAAGCCGTAACCGCATTGAGAATCTGCCTGTTTATGCACATTCCTGCAAATGTCATGAAAGACGCATCCCTTTGTTTATCATAGTCGCGGACAGCCTTATAAAGGCCTATCATTCCCTCCTGGATAAGGTCATCACTGTCTCCTCCGGCAAGGAACATGGCCTTGGCTTTCTTGCGCACTATATACTTATATCTCTCAAATATGCACTCAATTGCCGGCTCATTGCCGGCGCGGTACATATCTATAAGCTCTTCATCAGGATAATCTTCCAAATGTTTCATAAAACAGCTATGCCTTTCCTAATTATATCTCTGACGGACTATTTCATATGCAAGAACACCTGCTGCAACAGAGGCATTTAAGGAATCAATGTCACCCTTCATAGGAATTGAAGCTATGAAATCACATTTATTCTTAACAAGACGGCTCACGCCGCTTCCCTCATTGCCTATAACTAGTCCGATAGGTCCTTTAAGATTAAGATTATACATTGTCTCGCCACCCATATCGGCACATACGAACCAGAGTCCCTGCTTCTTAAGCTCCTCGATTGTCTGTGAAATGTTAGTAACCTTGGCTACAGGCGTGTAATTAATTGCGCCTGCTGATGTCTTGGCTACTGTTGCTGTAAGTCCGACAGCTCTTCTCTTAGGAATAATGACACCATGTGCTCCTGCGAGATTGGCAGTTCTTATAATAGCCCCAAGGTTGTGCGGGTCTTCAATCTCATCAAGTATGAATATAAATGGATCTTCTCCCTTTTCCTTAGCCGCTGCAAGTATGTCATCAACCTCTGCATATTCATAGGCTGCACCGATTGCCACAACACCCTGATGATGTCCTGTTCCTGCAAGCCTGTCAAGCCTTTCCTTATCAACATAATTGATAATTGCATCTGTTTTCTTTGCTTCCCTGACAATACTCTTTACCGGTCCGTCCTGACAGCCATCAAGAATAAAAAGCTTATCAATAGTTTTACCGGAACGGAATGCCTCTAATACAGCATTCCTCCCCTGAAATGTTAATTCATTGTATCTCATATAATTCTCCATTCCGCAGGCACAGACATGGCTTCTGCCCTGCAGTTCTACTCTGCCTCAAGACTTTCCAGTCCTGCTTTGACAAGCTCTATCATCCGCTCATACTGCCCGTCAAGATACAGATATCCCATAAGCGCCTCAAAGCCTGTCGCTCTTCTGTAATCCCCGATGCTTGCATTCTTGGCAGATGTATAAGACTTTGCATTGCGCCCTCTCTTATACACAGCCTCCTCATGCTCACTAAGCAAAGGTTCAATAGCACCAATCATTGCAGACTGTGACTGTGCCTTTACAATGCTGCTGGTTTTCTTATTAAGCTTATTGACCTGCATATTTCCCTGTTCTATAACCCATGTCTTAATAACAAGGTCATATATGCTGTCTCCGATATAAGCGAGCACAAGTGGTGATAGCTGTGAAGGCTCTGTATGCTTCATATCAAGACCTTTATATATACATTTTACAAGGTCGTTATCTAGGCTCTGCTCCATCTTACGCCCTCTCTTGTATCCTTAAGGACAATACCCTTTGCTAAAAGCTCATCCCTGATTTCATCAGCTCTTGCAAAATTCTTATCCTTTCTTGCCTGCTGCCTCTCCGCAATAAGAGCCTCGATATCCTCATCAAGAATATCTTCCTTCTTGTCAGTCTTAAGTCCGAGAATATCTGTAAGCGTTGTAATCTTCTTCATAAGAGTATCAATGTACTCCTTAGAATTGTCTGAGCCTGAATTAGAGTTAGCGAGCTTTACAAGCTCAAATATTGCTGATATAGCATCTGCTGTATTAAAATCATCATCCATTGACGCTTCAAATTTCTTATAAATATCATCTATAGACGCTATTATATTCTTCTCGTCATCTGTCATCGGAATATCCTTGGCGCTCTCTGATAAATGTCTTAAATTATCAACAGCAGTCAGAATTCTATCCAATCCGTTCTTAGCAGATTCCATAAGGTCATGGCTGAAATTAACAGGATTGCGGTAATGTGCGCTTAACATGAAGAATCTTAATACCTCAAGGTCATATTCCTTGCTTATATCCCTTACTGTAAAGAAATTACCTAAAGACTTAGACATTTTCTTATTGTCAATATTAAGAAATGCATTGTGCATCCAGTACTTAGAAAATGGCACTCCATTTGCTGCCTCTGACTGTGCAATCTCATTTTCATGGTGAGGGAATATTAAATCCTCTCCACCTGCATGGATATCGATTTCATCAGCAAGATACTTCTTGGACATAACAGAGCATTCAATATGCCAGCCCGGTCTTCCATCACTCCAAGGTGATGGCCATGAAGGCTCTCCCTCTTTCTTAGGCTTCCAGAGAACGAAATCAAGCGGATCCTCCTTCTCGTCCTCGCCTGTAACCTTAAGGCTGTGTGCCTCGTCTCTGTGTCCTGCCTCTAAATCATCAATATTCTTCTTAGACAGCTTTCCGTATTCTGCAAATTTTCTTGTCCTGTAATATACAGTTCCATTGACCTCATAGGCATAGCCCTTGTCAATAAGAGTCTGTATCATATCAATCATTCCGCCAATTTCCTGGGTTGCAAGTGGATGTGTAGTTGCAGGCTTAATATTCATGCCCTCCATATCCTTCTTGCATTCAGCGATATATCTTGTAGAAATCTCTTCAGCAGATACGCCCTCTTCATTGGCTTTCTTAATAATCTTGTCATCTACATCTGTAAAATTAGACACATAATTAACATTATAACCCTTGTACTCAAGATATCTTCTTACAGTGTCAAATACAATCATAGGTCTTGCGTTACCAATATGGATAAGGTTATATACAGTAGGTCCGCAGACATACATTTTAACCTTTCCTTCTTCTAACGGCTTAAATTCTTCTTTTCTTCTGGATAAAGTATTATAAATCCTCATATCAGATTTCCTTTCATAAATCATGTATTGCGGCTTTCATTCACGCTATTTTCAAGGCGCGCAAGTCTCTTTTTAAGTCTTGCATTTTCCTGCTTCAGATTCTCTATATCCTGCATGACAGGATCTGGAAGATGTATCTGGTCTAATTCATCATAAAGCCTTACACTGTCCTGGATAACAACTCTTCCCGGAACACCGACAACTGTGGAATTAGCCGGCACATCCTTTAATACAACTGAACCTGCACCAATCTTGCAGTTATCCCCTATAGTAACCGAACCAAGAATCTTAGCTCCTGCTCCAACCATAATATTATCTCCAAGAGTAGGATGCCTCTTTCCATGCTCCTTGCCTGTTCCTCCAAGTGTAACCCCCTGATAAAGTGTTACGTTGTTGCCAATAATGGCTGTCTCCCCGATAACAACACCATGACCATGGTCAATAAAAAGCCCCTCGCCAATCTGCGCACCTGGATGTATCTCAATTCCGGTCTGTCTCGCAGTCTTCTGTGATATCTTTCTTGCCCTGTAATATTCACCCTTAAGGTACAGCTTGTGGGCTTTTCTGTATTTTAGTATTGCCTTAAAGCTTGGATAAAGATATACCTCTTTATCTGACTTGATAGCAGGATCCCTGTCCTTTATTACCGCTATTTCCTGCTTTACATAATCTCTATATTTCATAATCTGTTAAACCTGACTTTTCTATTCTTAATATGGTAACTGTCCAGCCCTGCAAATGTGAAGCATTTGGATGCAGGCTCTGAATAGTTATTTTAATATATAATATGACACGAATTACTATCTGTTCTGACAGCCTATGCATCCACCGCAGTCAGGTCTACAGTTCGTCATATCGGCAGCACCATATATATAATTAGATACTGTATTAAGCGCGCATATCGCCTGTGAAGAAATACCCTCTCCACTTCCTGTAAAGCCAAGTCCCTCTTCTGTGGTAGCCTTGACATTAACCCTGTCAACATCAATTCTTAAAGCATCTGCGATATTCTTTCTCATATCATCAATATATGGGCGCATCTTCGGTCTTTGTGCGATAATAGTTGCGTCTATATTCTCAATGATATAATTAGCCTCATCCAGCTTCTTTCCGACCTCTTCTAACAGCTTAACACTTGATATTCCCTTGTATCTGTCATCCGTATCCGGAAAATGCTTTCCTATATCTCCAAGTGCAGCCGCACCCAGTAATGCATCCATAATGGCATGAAGAAGCACATCTGCATCAGAGTGTCCTAGCAGACCTGATTCATATGGTATCTCAACTCCGCCCATGATAAGCTTGCGGTCTTTAACCAGTTTATGAACATCATATCCCATTCCAACTCTCATATAGCTCCTCCTTGATTTGATTGCAATATTAATTGTTTACCTAGTCCATATAAGTAAAACACATTTCCGCATGATTATCAAGTGCATTTGCCGCCGTCTTACTTTACTTTCCTGTAATCATCAGCCTGACTTATATCCACCACCTCAAAGACAGCAAGCACATCTTCCTTAACCCTGAATCTTATATCGAAGCCTGCAAATGTTACGCCATAAGCCCTTGTCTCATCTGTATCATATGCAGGTCTTGGATCCTGTTCCAGAATTTTCACTGCCGCTGCCTGCTTATTTTCTGGCATCTGTGCCAGCAGGTCTGCCGGAAATATAACCTTAAGTTTCTTGTTATAAGTATACGCTGTAAAGCCCTCTCTGGCTTCCGGGTGGGAATCCGTAAATTTTATATATGGCTTGATATCGTACACCGGCGTGCCATCAACCATGTCCACACCCGATACGAACAGCACCGGTCCTCTATCCTGCGTATATTCTATGCGTTCTAACTTAACACATGAAAGTCCTATATCATTTGGCCTGAATGGCGACCTTGTTGCAAATACTCCCATGCGTATCTTTCCACCAAGTCTCGGAGGAGTTACCGTCGCCGCCACATTTTTCCTGTGTGACTTAGAAAACTGCCATAGAATCCATATATGTGAAAACTCCTCCAGTCCCCTGAAAGCCTCTGGCTGTCTGTATTCCGGTTCAAATGTTATAACACCCTTTAATTCATCTATCAATCCACTCTGCCTCGGAATTCCGAATTTTGTTGGGAAATCTGTTGAAATATGTCCTATTATATTCATGCCTGCCTCCATTCCTGTGTGCGAAAACATTTGAATTTTCACACTGCCTCCGGATTGTACCTGATTGTTATTGACCTTATCCGTAAAAAGAACTAGAATTATCTCATTATAGAAAATATGAGGTCTTTAGTCACAATGAAAAACAAAAATCTTATTATCAAAATATTCTTAGGTTCATACCTTGTAATAATTATAGCCGGAGTTGTCTTATTTGAACATATCGGTTTTTCCGGTGGTGGTCTTGAGAAAAAATCCCACACTGTCAGCAATTCTGAAACCCAGGCTGTTGTTAAAGACATAAGCACTGAAACTGTATCCCAGACTACACCTGCCACAACAATTAAAGAAACTGCTTCTGTGCAGACTGCCGCAAAAGAATCAACGGCTGCAACAAAGGAATCATCAACTTCAACACAGGAGTCAGCGGCTACAACGAACGAATCAATAGCTGCAACACTGGCTCAGGCAGCAGATACAGAACTGACAGTTTCCGCTTCCGAAACAGCCTGTGAAAGTTCTGAACCGGAAAATATCCCGGCTGTGACTGAAGATACCCAGCCTGTACAGACTGTAGCTCCTACTCCTTCGTACACATTTGCTAATGGACGCCGGACTAATACATCTTCACTTAAAAGCTATCGTGTGACAGGTGCTTATTATGTCAACATGCATAATAATAAAAACGGTGATCACCCCATAGCAGCCGTGCCAGGAGGAACCACCGGTTCTATAATATCTGTGGGCGCTTATTACACCCTGATTAACTATAATGGTAAAAGCGGATATGTATATAATTCATATCTTGAGGTGTATTAGTACAGCGAGTGTTTTCTAAAACAGCACAAAGCTTAACGCAATAACTAGTATACCAAGAATTATTCTGTACACACCGAATACCTTGAAATCATGCTTCTTAATATATCCCATAAGGAACTTAATGACAAAGACTGATACGAAGAATGCTACAAGGCATCCTACGATAAGGACTACCCATTCAGTTCCTGTCATTGCTATTCCGGCGTGGACATATTTGACAATCTTTAAAAGACTGGCGCCGAACATTACCGGTACTGCAAGGAAAAATGTAAACTCAGCCGCAACGCTTCTTGACACCCCGATAATGAGTGCGCCTATAATTGTCGCGCCTGACCTTGAGGTACCAGGAAATACTGCTGCAATAAGCTGGAACATACCAATTATTATTGCCGCCTTATATGTTATCTCTCCAATGCTTCTGATTGCCGGCTTACTGCCTTTCTTGGCATTCTCCACAATTATAAATACAACACCGACTACAATAAGTGCAATTGCAACAGGGATTGGATGATAGAATAATTCATCTATCTTATCATCAAAAAGCACTCCGACAACCGCTGCCGGTATACATGCAATGATAATCTTAATCCACATTTCCAGAGCGCCAGCTTTCCATGCTGCTTTCTTACCACCCTTAGTCTTTTTCATATAGAAAGGCCACAATTTGTTCCAGAATAATATGACAACCGCCATTATCGCACCAAGCTGTATTACAACCTGAAACATTTTGTAAAAATCTGCTGATACATTGAGTTTAACTACCTGATCCAAAAGAATCATGTGTCCGGTACTGCTGATCGGCAGCCACTCTGTAATTCCTTCGACTATACCGAAAAGAACCGCCTTTAAAATCTCTAGTAACATTACTATCTCCTTAATATTAGATTATTATAAAAATTATGCTTCATTCTTGCCTGTTTTCTCTGCAAGCTCTCTTTTATATCTTGCGAGCTGCCCCTCAGTATTCATTATCCGTCTTCTCTGTTCGCTTATCTGCCTGTTAAGCTGCTCTATTGTTTCTGTCTGGTCATCCTTCTTTCCGGCAATAACAACCATTCCAATACACACAATAACAAAGAGGCCTATGCCAGCCATAGTACATATATTCTGTCCTATGTATATAAACATTCCTGTTCCAATAAGAATAAGCAATCCGGTTATTCCAAGAATTATTATCTTTATTCTGTCTGATTTCTTCAAAGCATTTCTCCTTCTTTCGTGAAGCATTTGCCTTGTATTATATACCACTTACGCCTTTCTGCCAAGACTAATGCCTAAGCTTTCTGCCTGTCTTATAAGTTCATTGTCCAGATTAACCATCTTAGTTTTTCCAGCGACCTCAGTAAGCGGTATCTTAGAAAATCTGCCATCCTTAATGCATACCATATTGCCATATTCTTTTCTTAAAATGAGTCCGGCAGCTTCAACACCTATTCTTGTTGCAAGCGCCCTGTCCGATGCACACGGAACTCCTCCACGCTGCACATGTCCCGGTATTGTAACCCTGACCTCCTTGCCGGCAGCTTTGAGAAGCTCATCACTTAACTGATATGCAACCGATGGAAATGCATATGTCTTTTTCTTTTCCTTCAGTTCCTTCTTGGACAGCTTAGCATCCTCGTCTGATATTGCACCCTCTGCCATGGCAATAATAGTGAACCTCTTGCCCTTCTTTTCTCTTTGCTTAATTGTATTTAATATCTCATCAACATTATATGGTATCTCCGGTATAAGTATGATATCTGCACCGCCTGCAATTCCTGAATGAAGTGTAAGCCATCCGGTCTTATGTCCCATAATCTCAACAATAAACACTCTGCTGTGAGAAGCAGCGGTTGAGTGGATTTCATCAATAGTTCTTGTCGCAATATCCATAGCTGACTGGAATCCAAAGCTCATCTCTGTCCCAGCTATATCATTGTCAATAGTCTTAGGAAGAGTCACCACATTTAAACCCTTCTGCGACAAAAGGGCGGCAGTCTTATGCGAACCATTTCCACCAAGCATAACAAGGCAGTCGAGCTTTAAATCCTTATAAGTCTTAATCATGCACGCAACCTTGTCGCGTCCTTCCTCGTCAGGTTCGTTGATATATTTAAATGGTGTCCTCGAGGTTCCAAGAATTGTACCTCCCTCTGTAAGAATTCCGCTGAAATCCTCGTCATTCATAACTTTATAATTCTTAGTAATCATGCCCTTATAGCCGTCATAGAATCCGTATATTTCAACATCCTCCGCATTGTTGTATAAGGTCTTGGCAACACCTCTCATTGCCGCATTAAGAGACTGGCAGTCTCCTCCACTTGTAAGCATTCCTATTTTCATCAGATCATCTCCTGTTATTCTATATTCATAGTCTTATTCCACACTGCCTGCTGCCGCATAGCTTTCCGCATATAATGTCTCCTGCGAATCAACCTTAGGCGTATTAAGCTGTCTGTCATGGTATATTCCGCTGCAGTCCTGCTCCTTGCCCTTTTCATCATCCTGCATTATCAGGTCAAAAATGTGGATTATCCGTTCCCTGCAATGCTCATCATATACAGGTGCGGCGACCTCCACTCTTCTTGTAGTATTTCTAGTCATGAAATCAGCAGAAGCAATATATATTTTCTGTCCTTCTCCGCGTCCAAAACGGTATATTCTTGAATGCTCAAGAAATCTTCCAACAACGCTTACAACGCGGATATTATCTGTATAGCCCTCAACTCCCGGCTTAAGACAGCATATTCCTCTTACCTCAAGCTCAATTGTAACGCCTGCCTGTGACGCCGCAACCAGTTTTTCAATAATAATCTTATCAGTAAGAGAATTAATCTTAACTCCGATATATCCATCTCCACCATTTTCCGCTTTTCTTATCTGCTCATCAATCATAGCAAGAATCCTGTTCTGCAGGCAGTTAGGTGCAACAAGAAGCTGATTAGAACTGTCAACTGTCTCGCCCTTCTGCAGAGCCGCAAATACAGCCGCTGCATCAGCGCCTATCTCCTGATTAGCTGTGATAAGCGACAGGTCTGTATATAACCTTGAAGTCTTTTCGTTATAGTTGCCTGTTCCAATCTGTGTTATATATGAAAATGTGTTATTAACTGACCTTGTTATAAGGCACAGCTTAGAATGTACCTTGTAATCCTCAAGACCATATAGAAGCTGGCAGCCGGCTTCTTCAAGCCTCTTCGACATTTCTATATTATTAGCCTCGTCGAATCTTGCCCGAAGCTCAATAAGTACAATAACCTCCTTGCCATTCTCTGCCGCCTCAATAAGCGTATCAACAATCTTGCTTCTATCCGCAACTCTGTACAATGTCATCTTAATTGAAACAACACTCGGATCCTTCGCTGCTTCCTCCAGCATCGTAATGAATGGACGCATGCTTTCAAATGGATATGAAAGAATAACATCCTTTTTCTCAATCTGTGGGATTATCTTTTCATTCATGTTGATTTCTCTGCTTGGCTGCGGTATCCGTTTTTTATAAAACAGCTCCGGCTTATTCTTCAGCACATCCTGTAGCTGGAATACAAATGACATATCCAGTGGAGTGTTTTCCTCTATAATATGCTTCATTCCGATTTCAAGATAATCCGTAAGCTTTTTCTTTGTTTTATCATTTATTTCACGGTTTAACTGTACGCACACCGGATTAAGCCTGTTTCTCTGCTTAACCATGTGCTCCATCATGTTTCTGTAATCAAGATCTTCATCATATACAGAGCCTGCGTCTATATCCGCATTTCTAATAACCCTCATAACCGACTTTTCCTGAATCTCGTATTTCTCATACAGCTTTGATACAAAATGCAGTATCAGCTCCTCAGACAGCATGAAGGTTCCCGGTCTTGTCGGAATCTCAATCAGTCTCTTAAATACACTGTTAGAGCAAGGCACTATTCCTATCTTATGCTTTCCCTTCTTGGTCTTCATAAGTACAATTGCGTACAACTGCTTATTTGCAAGAAATGGAAATGGCTGCTGCTGTCCGATTATCATCGGTGAAAGAAATGGTGCAATATGCATATCAAAATATCTCTCCAGCAAAGCGCCCTCATCATTGGAAAGCCTGTTAAAATTAATCAGCCTTATTCCCGCTGTTTCAAGCTCGCCCATCAACTGTTCGTACACCCGTCCCTTTTTCTTTTCAAGCTCACTTACCTTATCAAGAATTGCACCGACCTGCTCCTCGCTGGTCATTCCTGTCTTATTCTCTCTTACCTTTTCCTGTGAGTGCATCTGCATCATAAGCGTACCGACACGCACCATAAAGAATTCGTCCAGATTAGTCTGGTATATTGATGCAAATGTAAGTCTCTCCGCAAGAGGCACTTTAGGATTGGCAGCTTCATTTAATACTCTCTCATTAAATGAAAGCCACGATAATTCCCTGTTAGTATAATATGCTTTTTTAGTATTCTGCTTAGTACCCATTACCCCGTTCTCCTTTTCCTGAAAAAGTCTGCAAAACATTTTCTTAATAGCTGTGAATTTCATATCATTCCTCATTTTTCTTTTGCCCAATCTTCCATTTGACAATATTTTCATTGTCACACTGGTTTGTAAAATCTACTATCCATGTTATGCAAAATGTATGTAAAGTGGATGTAAATATAATTGACACATTTCCTACATATATGTACAATCAAGCAGGCAGTAAAGCTATTCACTGCACTATTAATTTTACGCCACCCGGCAAGAGGTGGTCAAGGAGGAAACATGAAACTTTTAAAAAGAAAGGTATCTGCATTTCTTATCGCTGCATGCTTAATCTGCATGAACATCGTTCCAGCTTTCGCAGATACAACAGCACCAGATGCCACTTTACCTGCTGCGGCTGATGTAAAGAAAGAAGCGCAGCTTACGGCTTCGTACCTTATGAGTAATGCTGATTTTTCAGACATTTCAGCATCAACAAGTGATTTCTATAAAGCTTCACACAAGCTTATTTTGGCAATCCGCTCAGGATATGACTGTTCAGAACAGACTGCTGAATATCTTGAAAGCGCTAAAAAAATTGTAAAAAACGACGGCACTCTCAACCTTCCAATTTATATGGATACTAAAGACATCTATGGTTGTCATGCATATCTGCTTCTTGTGTTAGCACTTACTGGAAATGATGCCTCTGATTTCAATGGCGTAGATGTTTTATCTGCTTTTGATAAATTAATGGCTGATATAACAGTTGATGACTTAGACTATTCTACGGTCTATGACGATAATTGGAATATCTTATCCTCAAAAGGAATTAATCCTTATCTTTTAGGACCAGTATATACAGCTCTTGATTCTTATAAAGCTTCGCTTAAGAATTACGACCACGCTTCATCTGTTATTACAGAACTGTTATTAAAAAAAATCGATAGTGAGGATGGCTTTAATTATAGCGGATACTATTCTGTTGATACTAACGGAACAGTTTTCCCTTTCTTTTCCGACTTATATAACAGCAATTCTGAATTAAAGAAAAAGATTGATGCAACTGTTTCCTATACATCTAACAATGTATTATCAAGCGAATATTATGTTGCTGATTATTACAACACCAGCTCTGCAAACAGTGATTCTACAGCCCTAGCGCTTGCATTATATTCACATTATGGAGATAAAGCTACTGCTGCTGCAATATATAAATCCTTAATTTCTAATTGCAAGTCAGCTAATAATGATGGCTCATACAATACAGCTTATGATCGTATTCTTGCATCTTTCGACGCATTAACAGGTGCTGTAACCTATGAGTATGCCCTTGAAGGAAAATCCAATCCATTTGATGTGTCAGCAGAAGTTAAGGCTATTGCCGATGCAAAGAATGCTCCTGTAGAAGAACCTTCTACAGAAATTTCAACAGAAACTTCTACAGAGCAAGCAACAGAAGCTGCTACAGAGTTCATTACTGAATCTGTTACTGAGCCTGTTACCGAAGCATCTGCCAACCCAGCTACCAGTAATGATATTACAACACCTCAGACTGGTGATGTTAATGTTTACATGTACATGCTTTTAGCTGCTGCATGTGCTGTAACATGTGGTGGTATAACTGTTTCTGTTAAAAAATCAAAATAAAGTAGGAGGCGGTGTCTAACCGCCTCCCTTTTACCCAACTATACAGTTCTGTACACGGCTGATACCACCATCAGGCTTTGGTATCTCTACTCTTCGCATCAGAAGCCACTCCCTTTGTTGCAGACAGAATTGCTGTCTGATTACCTTTCGTAAAATTTAATCAAGCCGGACAAAATTGAGCATATATTTACATTTCCAATATATACTCTTGCAATTTACATGCCAAATGAATTGGTATAGGCATAATCGTTGCCTCATCATATTGAATTGCCCCTAATCTTAGAGAATCAGTATAATTCACCCATTCATCTGAATCATCACCTTTCTGCAATTGTATAGGATATATTTCAATCATGTTGCGTTCTGAAAAATTCTGACCAGGCATATCGTATTTCGTATTCTTGTAACTACGCTTGTACGCCTTATCATTTGGTCTGCTAGCTACTGACCAATAATCCTGACCATACTTAAATACTCCACTCGCTGCTGAATATCCTTCTTTTTCTGACAAATCGGTATAATAGTCTGGAACTTCA